>NZ_JBTYMC010000359.1:0-6064 GCF_054880855.1 Streptomyces sp. S6
GGCACGCTGTTGAGTTCTCAAGGAACGGACGCTTCCTTTGTACTCACCCTCTCGGGCTTTCCTCCGGGCTTCCCTTCGTTCTTGCGTTTCCGACTCTATCAGATCTTTTTCCGATCCGATTTCCTCGGCGCTTTCCAGTTCCCGCTCTCGCGTTTCCCTTCCGGCTTTTCCGACTCTATCAGATCCTTTTCGATCCGATTCCCTGTCGGCGGGAAGTCTTGGGCTTTCTCGCTTTCGCTCGTCGGCCTTTTGACATTCACTACGTTAGCCCATCCTCTCGGCTACTCATAATCGAGTCTCCGTGAGTTCGAATTCAGGCATGCGGGCACGCCGAATTCGACCCCGTCGAGGGATGTTGTAGGTAGTGGGTTGTCCGCTCCCGGCCCTCGGCGAGTGCCGTACCGGGTCAAGCGGCTCGGACTACATTACGCACCCCTCAGGGGAGCGTCAACTTGAGCGACGGCGGGGAACGTGGGCCCGATAAGGGCTCACCGTGGGGTCGTTGGAGATCCAGAACCGCCAGGGGTGGACGGCGCCGGCGCCCGAGACCCCGGTGCGGGGACCGCTGTTGACCTGGTCGGAGGGGACAGGGGTACCGGTGAGGACGCGGAGCGGGGTGTCCTCGGGGGTGCAGGCGTCGGTGCCGTCGAGGGTGCGGTCGATGTCGAGGGCCGTCGCCAACCGGGCCGGTCCTTTGGCGAGTTCTTTGTCGTTCCGGGCCGAGAGTCGACGTTTGCGGGCCGATTCGGCGCCCTCCAGGATCTCGCCGGCCCGCAGCAGGACGGCGCTCGCCTCGCCCTCAGGACCGCAGACGAGGTTCATGCAGTGCCACATGCCGTAGGTGAAGTAGACGTACACATGACCGGGCGGACCGAACATCACGCCGTTGCGGGCGGTGCGGCCCCGGAAGGCGTGGGAGCCGGGGTCGTGCTCACCGTCGTACGCCTCGACCTCCGTGATGCGCAGGACGATCGGACCGTCCGGGGTCGTGCGGACCAGGAGGCGGCCGAGCAGGTCGGGGGCGACCTCCAGGACAGGGCGGTCGAAGAAGGGCCTCGGGAGGAGCGTACGGTCGGGGGTCGCGATCATGGCCGACGAGCGTAGTGCAGTCGGGGACGGACCCGGGCGTGCGGAACCGGACGTGGCCTGAACGCGTTTGTAGGGATCGAAGGCCCGGTCAACCGGTCGTCGAAATACGAGGGAGAGTCATGGCGTTCAAGAGGCTGCTCGCGAGCCTGGGTGCGGGTGGGGCGTCGGTGGAGACGGTGCTGACCGAGGTCAACGTCGTACCGGGCGGGGTCGTCCAGGGTGAGGTGCGGATTCAGGGCGGGTCCGTCAGCCAGAACATCGAGGGGCTGTCGATCGGGTTGCAGGCCCAGGTGGAGGTCGAGGGCCAGGACGCGGAGTACAAGCAGAACATCGAGTTCGCGAAGGTCAGTCTCGGCGGCGCGTTCGAGCTCCAGGCGGGCGCCGTGCACGCGGTGCCGTTCGGGCTCGACATCCCGTGGGAGACGCCGGTGACGACGATCGCCGGGCAGCCCCTGCGCGGGATGCACATCGGGGTGACGACCGAGCTGGCGATCGCGCGGGCCGTCGACTCCAGCGACCTCGACCCGATCAACGTCCACCCGCTCCCCGCTCAGCAGGCCATCCTCGACGCCTTCACTCAGCTCGGCTTCCGTTTCAAGAGCGCGGACATGGAGCGCGGGCACATTCGCGGGACGCGTCAGAAGCTGCCGTTCTACCAGGAGATCGAGTTCTTCCCGCCGCAGCAGTACCACGGCCTCAACCAGGTCGAGCTGAGTTTCGTCGCCGACGAGCACGCGATGGACGTCGTCCTGGAGATGGACAAGAAGCCGGGCCTGTTCAGCGAGGGCAGCGACACGTTCCGTTCCTTCCAGGTGGGTCTGCGCGACTTCCACGGGACCGACTGGGCCTCGTACCTGAACCAGTGGCTGGCCGAGGTCGGCAGCAAGCGGAACTGGTTCTAGGCTCGAGGTTCTCAAGAGCCACGTATTACAGGAGGTACCGAGGTGTCCGAGCTCAAGCGGCGGCCTCTCCCCCACGACTTCCACCCGCCCGTCCCGGCGTTCACGGTGACGAGCGAGGACGTCTCGGAGGGTGTCGCGCTCAAGGCCGATCAGGTCTACGCCGAGGGCAACGTCTCGCCGCACCTGCGGTGGGAGGGGTTCCCGGAGGGGACGAAGAGCTTCGCGGTGACGTGCTACGACCCGGACGCGCCCACGGGCAGCGGGTTCTGGCACTGGGTGCTGTTCGACATCCCGGCGTCCGTGACGGAGCTGCCGGCCGGCGCGGGTACGGGAGAGTTCAAGGGCTTGCCCGAGGGCGCCGTCCACGTCCGCAACGACTACGGGACGCGTGACTTCGGCGGGGCCGCGCCGCCGGCGGGGGACGGGCCGCACCGGTACGTGTTCACCGTGTACGCCGTCGATCAGGAGAAGCTCGGCGTCGACGAGAACGTTTCGCCCGCTTATGTCGGTTTCAATCTGCGGTTCCACGCGGTCGCGCGGGCGCAGCTGATCGGTGAGTACGAGGTGCCGGCCGCGAACTGACGCGGTTCAGAGTTCACCCGACGTTTGTCCGCCTCTGGTCATGGAAGTGATCAGGGGCGGGCATTTTTTATTGCGTTGTCCATCTCGGCGTGCCCGTCCAGAGTTGATCCACGCCCGCCGGGGAGCGGGCCGATGCGCAACGGGAGGTGGGCTGGATGCGGGACACGCTGGTGCTGAACGCGAGCTTCGAGCCGCTGTCTACGGTGACGTTGAACCGGGCTGTCGTTCTGGTGCTCCAGGACAAGGCCGTCGTCGAGCAGGCCCACCCCGAGCTGCGTATGCGGGGCGCCGAGGTCGACATACCCGCGCCGCGGGTGATCAGGCTGTGCCGGTATGTGCGGGTGCCGTTCCGCAGACAGGCGCCCTGGTCCCGTAGGGGGGTGCTGGTGCGGGACCGGCACAGGTGCGCGTACTGCGGGCGCAGGGCGACGACCGTGGACCACGTGGTGCCGAGGGCTCAGGGCGGCCGGGACTCCTGGCTGAACACGGTGGCCTCCTGCGCCGAGGACAATCACCGCAAGGCCGACCGGACGCCGGAGCAGGCGGGGATGCCGTTGCTGAGGGAGCCGTTCGAGCCGACGCCGGCCGACGCGATGTTGCTGTCGCTGGGGGCGGACGAGTTGCAGGCGTTGCCGGAGTGGTTGAGCTTGGACGCGGCTTAGGTCGTAGGAACGAGATCGGGGTGCTCCTTCGTCCAGAAGGCGCACCCCGTCGTCGTACCGTCGGCAGCTCAGTCGATCTGCGGCTTCTCCCGCTTCTCCAGGTTGCTGCCGCCGTTGTCCGAGGAGCCGCCTCCGCCGCCCAGTCCGCCGAGGCCGCCCACCGCGCCGGACAGGCCCTTGAGGGCGTCGCCGATTTCGCTGGGGACGATCCAGAGCTTGTTGGCGTCGCCCGCGGCGATCTTGGGGAGCATCTGGAGGTACTGGTAGGAGAGGAGCTTCTGGTCGGCGTCGCCGGCGTGGATGGCCTCGAAGACCGTGCGGACGGCCTGGGCCTCACCCTCGGCCTTCAGGGCCGCCGCCTTGGCCTCACCTTCGGCGCGCAGGATCTGGGACTGCTTCTCACCTTCGGCGGTGAGGATCGCGGCCTGCCGGGTGCCTTCGGCGGTGAGGATCGCGGCGCGCTTGTCACGGTCGGCGCGCATCTGCTTCTCCATCGAGTCCTGGATGGAGGTCGGCGGCTCGATCGCCTTCAGCTCGACGCGGTTGACGCGGATGCCCCATTTCCCGGTGGCCTCGTCGAGGACGCCGCGCAGGGCCGCGTTGATCTCCTCGCGGGAGGTGAGGGTCCGTTCCAGGTCCATGCCACCGATGATGTTGCGCAGGGTGGTGACGGTGAGCTGCTCGATGGCCTGGATGTAGGAGGCGACCTCGTACGTCGCCGCGCGGGCGTCGGTGACCTGGTAGTAGATGACCGTGTCGATGTTGACGACCAGGTTGTCCTGGGTGATCACCGGCTGCGGCGGGAACGGGACGACCTGTTCGCGCAGGTCGATGCGGTTGCGGATGGTGTCGATGAACGGGACGACGATGTTGAGGCCCGCGTTCAGTGTCCGCGTGTAGCGGCCGAAGCGCTCGACGATGGCGGCGCTCGCCTGTGGGATGACCTGGATCGTCTTGATCAGGGCGATGAAGACCAACACCACCAGGATGATCAGAACGATGATGACCGGTTCCATCGTGCTCCCCGTACCCTCTCTCCGCCTCGGCGACTGCCGACGATCTTACGGCTGCTGAAGATCTTGCTGGTCGAGTCTGTCAGACCTTCACATAACTCGCAGGTCGTTCAGTTCAGTTGGGGTGCTTCACAGGACGATCGCCGTGGCGCCCTCGATGTCCACGACGTCCACCTCCTGGCCGGGTTCGTAGGCGCGGCCGGTGTCGAGGGAGCGTGCGGACCAGATCTCGCCCGCGAGCTTGATCCGGCCGCCGGAGCCGTCGACGCGCTCCAGGACGAGGGCCTGTCTGCCCTTGAGCGCGTCGATTCCGGTGGGGAGCCCCGGCTGCTGTCTCAGGTGCCGGTTGGCGATGGGCCGTACGACGGCGACGAGCGCCACCGAGACGACGACGAAGACCAGCACCTGGCTCACGGCCCCGAAGCCGAGTCCGGCCACGACGGCGGCGGCGACCGCGCCGACCGCGAACATGCCGAACTCGGGCATGGTCGTGATCACCAGCGGGATTCCCAGCGCCGCCGCGCCTACGAGCCACCACACCCACGCGTCGATGTCCACAAGGTCAATGGTAGGACCGCGGCGTCGGCGCGGACAGGGCGCGTGCGGGGTCAGGAGAGCGGGAGGCCCTGGGCCGTCCAGCGGTCGCCGACCTGCTCGACGACGAGGGGGAGGCCGAAGCAGAGGGAGAGGTTGCGGGAGGTGAGTTCGAGTTCGACCGGGCCTGCGGCGAGGACCTTGCCCTGGCGGATCATCAGGACGTGGGTGAAGCCGGGGGCGATCTCCTCGACGTGGTGCGTGACCATGATCATCGAGGGTGCGATGGGGTCGCGGGCGAGGCGGCCGAGGCGGCGGACGAGGTCCTCGCGGCCCCCGAGGTCGAGGCCGGCGGCGGGCTCGTCGAGGAGGAGGAGCTCGGGGTCGGTCATCAGCGCGCGGGCGATGAGGGTGCGCTTGCGCTCGCCCTCGGAGAGGGTGCCGAAGCGGCGGTCCAGGTAGTCCGTCATGCCGAGGCGGTCGAGGAAGGCACGGGCGCGGATCTCGTCGATGTCCTCGTACTCCTCCTGCCAGCCGGCCGTCATGCCGTAGGCGGCGGTGAGAACGGTCTGGAGGACCGTCTGGCGCTTGGGGAGCTTCTCGGCGAGGGCGATGCCGGCCATGCCGACGCGGGGGCGGAGTTCGAAGACGTCCGTGCCGGGCTTGCCGAGGGTCTCGCCGAGGACGGCGACCGTGCCGGCGCTCGGGAAGAGGTAGGTGGAGGCGAGGTTGAGGAGGGTGGTCTTGCCGGCGCCGTTCGGGCCGAGGATGACCCAGCGTTCGCCCTCCTTGACCGACCAGGAGACCTGGTCCACCAGCGACCGGCCCTCGCGGACCACCGATACGTCCTGAAGCTCCAGAACATCGCTCATGAGCGCGTTGTCTCCCCTTGCAGTGTGGCCGGTCTCGGTCGTCGCGTGCGCCAAGTGGTTCGGCAGCCGCGCGCGGGTGGGCGCGGCCCCTGTCGGGAAAATCTACGCCACCGGTCGGACACCCTGTTCCATCGGTCCGCTTCTTACGGATTCCGGGGACACCGCTCGGGGTTCGCGGGAACCCTCCTTAGGCTGGTGCCATGCTCTCGGAACCGCGCGCTGGTCGCCTCGCCGCTTGGGGAAATGCCCTGTTGGCCGGACTCGTCTCTCCGGACGACGCTGTCGTCGCCGTCGTCGGGGACGACGCCGTGCACCGGGTGGAGGGGCTGCCCGGGGAGTCGGGTCCCGTCGGACTCACGCTCGCGCTCGGGCGGCTGCGGGCGCTCGGGGTGAGCGGGCTGCGGGTCGCG
>NZ_JBTYMC010000360.1:0-6058 GCF_054880855.1 Streptomyces sp. S6
AGGACCGCGTCACCCCGTACCCCGAGCCGCGAACCTCGTCCGAAATACCGAACATCCAGGACAACGAAGGAAAGCTTGTGACCGACGCTTCCGTTCCGGCAGCCCGTCGTCTCCCTGCTCGCCCTCTGGGCGTACGCCACCGTCACCACCGCCCAGGACGTCTCCCGGCTGCGCCAGATCCAGCGCGTCGACTCGGAGGTCCGCGCACCCGTCACCGACGCCGTCGCCGCGCTCCAGGCCGAACGCGTGGCCGCCGTCCAGTACGCGACCGAGGCCCGCGCGGGCCAGGACGACACCCTGCGCCGCCTCGCGACGGCCACGGACCGCGCGGTGGCCCGACTGCGGCTCGGCAAGGACAGCACCGTCGCCGACGCCCAGGAACTGCCCTCCGGGGTCGCCCAGCGGCTCGACGCGTTCGTCACCGGCGCCGGACGGCTGCGCGCGGTGCGCGGCGCGGTGCTCGGCGGATCCGTCGACTGGTCCCAGGCGTACGCCCGTTACACCCGGACGATCTCCGACGCGTTCGCCGTGAACGGCGCCCTCTCCGGCATCCAGGACGCCGAACTCGGCTCCGACGCGCGCGTACTGCTCGAATTCTCCCGCGCCGGCGAAGCCCTCGCCCAGGAGGACGCCGTCCTCGCGGGCGCGCGCCTCACGGGCCGCCTCGACACCCAGCGGCTGCGTATGTTCGGTGGCGCCGCCGAGACCCGCCGCACCCTCACCGAGGCCGCCGTCGCAGACCTGCGCGGCCCCGAACAGACCGCCTGGCGGACACTGGCCCGCGACACCGCGTACACCGCCCTGACCGCCACCGAGAACCGGGTCCTCGCGAACACCCCCGGCGAACGGGCCCTCGCCGCAGCACCCGAGGCCGCCTGGAACAGCGCCCACGCGCGCGTGCAGAGCGGGATGCGGATGATCGAGACGGACGCCGGGCACGAGGTGGTCCGCCGCGCCGACCCCTTCACGCGCGGACTCCTCACCCCGGCCGGTGCCGCCGTCCTGCTCGGCCTCGCCGCCGTCATCGCCTCGCTCGTCATCTCAGTGCGCATCGGACGCGGCCTCGTCGTCGAACTCGTCAGCCTGCGCAACGGCGCCCTGGAGATCGCCCGCCGCAAACTCCCCGAGGCCATGCGGAAACTCCGCGCGGGCGAGGAGATCGACGTCCGCGCGGAGGCCCCGCCGGGACCCCGTGCGGAGGACGAGACCGGTCAGGTCGCCGAGGCCCTCACCACCGTCCACCGCGCCGCCCTCAGGGCCGCCGTGGAGCGCGCCGAACTCGCCAGCGGCATCTCCGGGGTGTTCGTCAACCTCGCGCGCCGCAGCCAGGTCCTGGTGCACCGTCAACTGAGCCTCCTGGACAGCATGGAGCGCCGCTCCGACGACCCGAACGAACTGAGCGACCTCTTCCGCCTCGACCACCTCACCACCCGCATGCGGCGCCACGCCGAGAGCCTCATCATCCTCTCCGGAGCCGCCCCCGGCCGCGCCTGGCGCAGGCCCGTCCCCCTGACCGACGTGGTGCGCGCCGCCGTCTCCGAGGTCGAGGACTACGCGCGCGTGGAGGTACGGCAACTGCCCGCCGCGTCCGTCGCTGGCGCCGCCGTCGCCGACCTCACCCACCTGCTCGCCGAACTCGTCGAGAACGCCGCCCAGTTCTCGCCCCCGCACACGCGCGTGCGCGTCACCGGAGAACCCGTCGGCAACGGGTACGCCGTCGAGGTCGAGGACCGGGGCCTCGGCATGGGCGCCGAGACCCTGGAACGGGCCAACCGCCGCATCACCCAGTCCGAGGCGCTCGACCTCTTCGACAGCGACCGCCTCGGCCTGTTCGTCGTCAGCAGGCTCGCCGCCCGCCACGGCATCAAGGTCCACCTGCGCACCTCGCCCTACGGCGGCACCACAGCCGTCGTCCTGCTGCCCACCGCCCTCCTGGACACCGGCAAGCCGGAACGTTCCGCCCAGGAAGCGGCACTGACCGCGGCGCCCGAGCACAGCGTGGAACCGGCGTACGCGCGCGTGCCGGGCGGCCAGGAACACGAGGCCGTACCGGCCCCCGCCGAACGGCCCGCGCTGGTGCCTTCGCCGGCATCGGCACAGGCGCCGCCCTCCCCCTCCTCCGACACGCCACCGCCCGGCGTCACCCCCCTGCGCCTGCACCGGCCCCCGGACGACGCACAGCCGCCCGCGGAACCCGACGACGACCTCCCGCGCCGCGTGCGCCAGGCGAGCCTCGTCCCCCAACTGCGCGGCCCGCGCACGGAGGAACAGCCCCGCCCGCACACCCCGCGCGACGACGGACGCACCCCCGAACAGGTCCGCGACCGCATGACCGCCTACCGCGCGGGCTGGGCCCGCGGCGGCGGCAGACAACCCGGCACCGCCGGGACGCACCCCAGCACCGAAGGAGACCCCGCATGATCCAGGAACCCGGCACGAGGCCGTCCCAGCGCTCGGGGGAACTCGACTGGCTGCTGGACGACCTGGTGATGCGCGTCGGCGAGGTACGGCACGCGGTCGTGCTCTCCAACGACGGCCTCGCCGTGGGCGCCTCCACCGACCTCGGCCGCGAGGACGCCGAACACCTCGCCGCCGTCTCCTCCGGCTTCCACAGCCTGGCCAAGGGCGCCGGACGGCACTTCGGGGCCGGCGGGGTGCGCCAGACCATGGTCGAGATGGACGACGGCTTCCTCTTCGTCGCCGCCGCCGGGGACGGCTCCTGCCTCGCCGTCCTGACCGCCGCCACCGCCGACATCGGCCTCGTCGCCTACGAGATGGCCCGCCTGGTCAAACGCGTCGGCGAACACCTCCACACCCCGCCCCGCGTCACCGCGCGCCCGCCCGCCGCCGGATGAGACACCGATGACCGACCAGCCGATCAGCGCCCAGTGGTACGACCACGACGCCGGGCCCCTCGTACGGCCCTACGCCATGACCGGGGGGCGCACCAGACCCGGCCCCACCGGAGTCCGCTTCGACCTCATCGCCCTCGTCACCCTCGACCCGGGTGCGCCCGGCGCCGACGGCGACCACGCCCTCGGCCCCGAACACCGGGCCCTGATCGACCTGTGCCGGATCGAGACGCAGTCCGTCGCGGAACTCTCCGCCGGGACCGACCTGCCCGTGGGCGTGGTCCGAGTGCTCCTCGGAGACCTCCTGGAGAGCGGCCGCGTCACCGTCAGCCGTCCGGTGCCGCCCGCGCACCTGCCCGACGAACGGATTCTGCGGGAGGTCATCGAAGGGCTCCGGGCGCTGTAGATGAACACCCGTCACCGCGCGCTCGTATACGTACGCATCTCGCGCCCACCAGGACACCGGAAAGAACAAGAACGGTCACGCAAGACGGATTGCGATCGAACCTCCCGCCGAAGGGCCGCGGTCGCCATCCTGCTGCCCTTGGACGACACCCGCGCACGCCGGCATTCCCGAGAGAAGTGATCCATGGCCTCCGAGCACCCCGACGCCACCGGCGAGACGGCCCCGCTGGCACTGAAGATTCTGGTCGCCGGCGGGTTCGGCGTGGGCAAGACGACCCTCGTGGGCGCGGTCAGCGAGATCAAGCCGCTGCGCACCGAGGAACTGCTCAGCGAAGCCGGACAGGCCGTCGACGACACCGACGGCGTCGACCAGAAGGTCACCACGACCGTCGCCATGGACTTCGGCCGGATCACCATCCGCTCCGGCCTGTCCCTCTACCTGTTCGGCACCCCGGGACAGGACCGCTTCTGGTTCCTGTGGGACGAACTCTCCCAGGGCGCCCTCGGCGCCGTCGTCCTCGCCGACACCCGGCGCCTGGAGGACTGCTTCCCGGCCGTCGACTACTTCGAGCACCGGCACATCCCGTTCGTCGTCGCCGTCAACTGCTTCACCGGCGCCCGCGCGTACGCCGCCCCCGACGTCTCCCGCGCCCTCGACCTCGACCAGGGCACCCCCGTCGTCCTGTGCGACGCCCGCGACCGCGACTCCGGCAAGGAGGTCCTCATCCGCCTCGTCGAGTACGCGGGCCGCATGCACACGGCCCGCCTCCTCGACTCCGTCGGCTGAGGCCTAGTCGGCCACCGCCTTCTGCGCCAGGACCTTCTCCACGGCCACCCGCACCAGCAGTTCGCCGGGAACGCCGTTGCGGGCGCCGAACTCCTCGGCGCGGTCCTCGCCCATGTAGCGGGCGCCGATCCTGGCCGCCCAGTGGCGGACCTCGTCGAGGTCCTCGCAGAGCGTGGCGCGGCCCTGGAGCACCACGTAGTCGAAGGGCGGACGGTCGTCGTCGACGCACAGCGCGACGCGGCCGTCCCGGGCCAGGTTGCGGCCCTTCACCGTCTCCTTGCCGGTGTTGAACACCAGGTCGTCCCCGTCGAGCAGGAACCAGATCGGGGCCACGTGCGGACTTCCGTCCGCGCGGACCGTGGACAGCTTCGCGGTACGGGTGCCGTGCGAGACGAACGCCCGCCATTCGTCGTCGGTCATCTTCTGCGCCATGCCGCCATCCTCCTTGCTCGGGCCCCCGAAACTGCGGAAGGGTGGCGGGCAAGTCCTCGCACGGGCGGGACTCAACGGGGAGTTGCACGCGGGGAGAGCGAAGCATGGGGCAGAACCAGGGACTCGACTGGCTGCTGGACGACCTGACCGAACGCGTCGACCACGTACGGCACGCACTCGTCCTGACGACCGACGGGCTGGTGGCCGGCGCCAGCACCGGACTGCGCCGCGAGGACGCCGAACACCTCGCCGCCGTCTCCTCCGGCCTGCACAGCCTCGCCAAGGGCTCCGGCCACCACTTCGGCGCGGGCCGGGTCCGGCAGACCATGGTCGAGTTCGACGACGCCCTGCTCTTCGTCACCGCCGCCGGAACCGGCAGCTGCCTGTGCGTCCTCACCGGCGTCGACGCCGACATGGGCCAGGTCGCGTACGAGATGACACTGCTCGTCAGCCGCGTCGGCGAACACCTCACGATGGACGTCCGCCGGCCGGAGCGAACTTCCCTCCCAGAGCGCTGACCTGCGCATTCCGGGGTGTATACGAAGTTATCCACAGGCTTGCCACGAGATCGGACAACACGGCTACGGTTTTTCCCGAGGGCACCGCGAACGGCGCGGAGCCCGACCTGAGAACGGGGGAGACCGGCCATGTCCCAGAACACCGGCGTCCGACCACATCCCTGCACCTGCACACCCACCCGCGCGGCCCGCGAACTGGGCGTCAAACGCGTCGAGCTGGACCTCGCCGTCCACCTCGGGCGGGTACGGACGGTGCCGGACGAAGGAGGTGGTGGCCGCCGCGTCCCGTACGCGGAGGTCGAACGGCTGCGCGCCGAACCGGACTTCCCCGAGGCCTTCCTCGAAGAGGTGCGCACCGTCGGCACCGGCGAGGCGGCCCGGCTCCTGCGGATCTCACCGGCCCGCTTCTCCCGCCTCGCGCGGCTCGGACTCGTCGTGCCGGTGCGGTTCTACCTCAACCGGTACCGGGCCGTCGTCTGGCTCTACCTCGCCGAAGAGCTCCGCCGGTTCGCCGCCGACGAGAACAACGCGCCCCTGCTCAGCGGCCGTACACCCGCGGACCTGCGGGACCGGCTCACCGAAGGGGCCGACCTCAGGCCGCGCAACTGGCGGGGCCGCCACCTCGGCTTCCTGCTCCGCCAGGCTGAGACCCCCTGGCAGCGGGCCGGCGCCCTCGCCGCCCTCCTCGACCCCGCCCAGGTCGCCGAACTGGTCCCCGACCCCTACGAACGGGCCCACCTGGGCCGCTCCCGCCCCACCCTCCCCGCCCACGGCACCCCAGGCTCCCCGTCCGCCCTGCTCGCCGAGGCCATCACGACCGCGGACGACCCCGACGAGATCGCCTGGCTGCGCGCGGACCTGACCCAGGCCCTCACCGAGGCCCGCACGACCTGCCCGGCACCCCGCCCGACCCGGACACCCGCACCGGCACCTCGCGCGGAACCGGCACCTCGCGCGGAACCGGCACCTCGCGCGGAACCGGCACCTCGCGCGGAACCGGCACCTCGCACGGAACCGACACACCGCACGGAGCCGGTACCGAAGCCCCGAGCCGAGCCCGCGCC
>NZ_JBTYMC010000361.1:0-6052 GCF_054880855.1 Streptomyces sp. S6
ATCCCGAGGCGGGGCCGCCCGCCGAGGGACTGGACGACCCCGCCGAGCCGCCGGAGGCCGTCGCCGCCCGTCCGGCCGACACCGGCGGACCCTCGTCCGACCTGTTCCGGCAGTACCTCCGGGAGATCGGCCGCATCCGGCTGCTCACCGCCGTGGAGGAGGTCGAGCTCGCGCGCCGGGTCGAGGCCGGGCTGTTCGCCGAGGAGAAACTCCTCAACGCCCCCTATCTGGACAGCGAGTTGGCTCTCGATCTCGACCGGCTCGTGGTCATGGGGCGGATGGCCAAACGGCGGCTCATCGAGGCTAACCTGCGGCTCGTCGTCTCCGTGGCCAAGCGGTACGTCGGACGCGGGCTGACCATGCTGGACCTCGTCCAGGAGGGAAACCTCGGTCTGATCAGGGCAGTCGAGAAGTTCGACTACGCGCGCGGCTACAAGTTCTCGACGTACGCGACCTGGTGGATCCGCCAGGCCATGTCCCGGGCCCTCGCCGACCAGGCCCGCACCATCCGCGTCCCCGTCCACGTCGTCGAACTCATCAACCGCGTCGTACGGGTTCAGCGCCGCATGCTCCAGGAACGCGGCTACGAACCCACGGCCGAAGAGGTGGCCGCCCAGCTCGACCTCGCGCCCGAACGGGTCGGCGAGGTGCTGCGACTCGCCCAGGAGCCCGTCTCCCTCCACGCACCCGTGGGCGAGGAGGACGACGTGGCCCTGGGCGACCTCATCGAGGACGGCGACGCGGCGAGCCCCGTGGAGTCCGCCGCGTTCCTCCTCCTGCGCGAACACCTGGAGGCCGTCCTGTCCACCCTCGGCGAACGCGAGCGGAAGGTCGTCCAGCTCCGCTACGGCCTCGCCGACGGCCGCCCCCGCACCCTGGAGGAGATCGGCCGCATCTTCGGCGTGACCCGCGAACGCATCCGGCAGATCGAGTCCAAGACCCTCAACAAGCTGAGGGACCACGCGTTCGCGGACCAGCTGAGGGGATACCTGGACTGAACGCGCGCCGCCTCAGTCCACCTCCGCCACCGCCTGCGCGAACTGCGCCTTGTACAGCCGCGCGTACGCCCCGCCCGCCGCCAGCAGATCGGTGTGCGACCCCTGTTCGACGATCGACCCGTCCTCCATGACGAGGATGGTGTCCGCGTCGCGGATCGTGGAGAGGCGGTGCGCGATGACGAACGACGTCCGCCCGTGGGCGAGTTTGGCCATGGCCTTCTGGATGAGCACCTCGGTCCGGGTGTCCACGGAGGACGTCGCCTCGTCGAGGACGAGGATCACCGGGTCGGAGAGGAACGCCCGCGCGATGGTGATGAGCTGCTTCTCACCGGCGCTGACACCACTGCCCTCGTCGTCGATGACGGTGTCGTACCCGTCGGGCAGCGTCCGGACGAACCGGTCGGCGTGCGCCGCGCGGGCCGCCTCCTCGATCTCCCCGCGCGTGACGTCCCGGGAGGCGCCGTACGCGATGTTCTCGGCGATCGTCCCGCCGAACAGCCAGGTGTCCTGGAGGACCATCCCGATGCCCGCGCGCAGGTCGTCCCGGGACATACGGGCGATGTCGGTGCCGTCGAGGGTGATCCGCCCGCCGGAGACGTCGTAGAACCGCATCAGGAGGTTGACCAGCGTCGTCTTGCCCGCGCCGGTGGGCCCGACGATGGCGACGGTGTGACCGGGCTCGACGACCAGGGAGAGGTCCTCGATGAGCGGCTTGTCGGGCTCGTACCGGAAGGAGACGCGCTCCAGCGCGACCCGCCCGCGCAACTCGGCGGGCCGCTCGGCGTCCACCGCGTCCGCCTCCTGCTCGTCCGCGTCGAGCAGCTCGAAGACCCGCTCGGCGGACGCCACCCCGGACTGCACCAGGTTGGCCATGGACGCGACCTGCGTGAGCGGCATCGAGAACTGCCGCGAGTACTGGATGAACGCCTGCACGTCACCGATCGACAACGACCCGGACGCCACCCGCAGCCCGCCGACGACCGCCACCAGCACATAGTTGATGTTGGACACGAACAGCATCAGCGGCTGCATGATCCCGCTGTTGAACTGCGCCTTGAACCCCGCCTCGTACAGCGCGTCGTTCTGCTCGGCGAACTGCTGCGCCGACTCCTTCTGCCGCCCGAACACCTTCACCAGCGTGTGCCCGGTGTACATCTCCTCGATGTGCGCGTTGAGCTGCCCGGTGGTTCGCCACTGCTGCACGAAATGCGGCTGAGAGCGCTTGCCGATCCGCGTCGCGACGACCGCCGACACCGGCACCGTCACGAGCGCGACCAGCGCCAGCAGCCACGACACCCAGAACATCATCACGAGCACACCGATGATCGTCAGCACCGAGTTGATGAGCTGCCCCATGGACTGCTGGAGCGTCTGCCCGATGTTGTCGATGTCGTTCGTCGCCCGCGACAGGACCTCCCCGCGCTGCCGTTTGTCGAAGTACGACAGGGGAAGCCGCGACAGTTTCGTCTGCACGTCCTCCCGCATCCGGTACACCGTCCGGTTCACGGCCAGGTTCACGAGCCGCGTCGTGACGGCCATCAGCAGCCCCGCGACCAGGAACACCGCGACGGCGATCCCGAGGACCTCCCCGACGGCCCCGAAGTCGATGCCCTTGCCGGGCGTGAAGTCGGTCGACTTGAGCATGTCCGCGACGGACGACTGTCCGTGCTCCCGCATCCCCGCGAGGACCTGCTCCTTGGACTGCCCGGCCGGCAGCTGCCGCCCGATGATCCCGGCGAACACCAGGTCCGTCGCCCGGCCGAGGATCTGCGGCCCGACGGAACTCAGTGCCACGCTGATCACGATGCACGTCAACAGCGCGTAGACCGTGATCCGTTCCGGCTTGAAGTACCCGATGAGCCGTCTGCTGGACACCTTGAAGTCCAGCGACCGGCTGTCGGGTCCCGCACCGGCCATCATCCGTCCCGCAGGCCCGGCCATCAGGCGGCCTCCGCTTCCGTGAGCTGGGAGAGCACGATCTCCCGGTAGGTCTCGTTTACCGCCATCAGCTCGTGATGGGTGCCCGTCCCGACGACCCGTCCCTCGTCCAGGACGACGATCCGGTCCGCGTCCCGGATGGTCGACACCCGCTGCGCGACGATGACGACCGTCGCCCGCGCCGTCTCCCGCGCGAGCGCCGCCCTGAGCGCCGCGTCCGTCGCGTAGTCGAGGGCCGAGAAGGAGTCGTCGAACAGGTAGATCTCCGGCCGCTGCACGAGCGTCCGCGCGATCGACAGCCGCTGGCGCTGACCACCCGAGACGTTCGTCCCGCCCTGCGCGATCGGCGCGTTCAGCCCGCCGTCGAGCCGCTCCACGAACTCCTTGGCCTGCGCCACCTCCAGCGCGTGCCACAACTCGGCGTCCGTCGCGTCAGGATTGCCGTACCGCAGGTTCGTCGCGACCGTCCCCGCGAACAGGTACGGCTTCTGCGGGACCAGGCTGACGGCCTTGGCGAGCAGCCCCGGATCGATGTCGGTGACCGGCACGCCGTCCACCAGGACCTCGCCGTCCGTCGCGTCGAACAGCCGGGGGACGAGCCCCAGCAGCGTCGACTTCCCGCTCCCCGTCGAGCCGATCACGGCCGTCGTCTCGCCGGGCAGCGCCACCAGATCCACCGCCTTCAGCACCGGCTCCTCGGCGCCCGGGTAGCGGAAACCCGCGCCCCGCAGCTCCAACTGCCCGTGCCGCCGCAGCTCCCGCACGGGCGCGGCGGGCGGGACCACGCTGGACGACATGTCCAGCACTTCCTGGATCCGCTCGGCGCACACCTCCGCGCGCGGGATCATCATGAACATGAACGTGGCCATCATCACAGCGATCACGATCTGCATCAGATAGGAGAGGAACGCCGTCAGGTCACCGATCTGCATCCCGCCGCTGTCGATGCGGTGCGCCCCGAACCAGACCACCGCGATCGACGACAGGTTCACGACCGTCATGACGATCGGGAACATCAGCGCCAGCAGATTCCCCGCCTTCACGGAGACGTCCGTCAGGTCCCTGTTCGCCTTCCGGAACCGCTCCTCCTCGTACGTGTCCCGCACGAACGCCCTGATCACCCGGTTACCGGTGATCTGCTCCCGCAGCACCCGGTTGACCGTGTCCAGCCGCACCTGCATCGACCGCGACAACGGCCGCACCCGCAGGACGATCAGCGTCACCCCGACCCCGAGCAGCGGGACGACGGCCACGAGGACGGCCGACAGCGGGACGTCCAGACCGAGCGCCAGGATGATGCCGCCCACGCACATGATCGGCGCGGACACCATCAGCGTGAACGTCATCAGCGCGAGCATCTGGATCTGCTGGGCGTCGTTCGTCGTCCGCGTGATCAGCGACGGGGCGCCGAAGTGGCCCACCTCGCGCGAGGAGAACGACTGCACCCGGTCGAACACCGCCGCGCGCAGGTCCCGGCCCAGCGCCGACGCCGTCCGCGCGCCGTAGTACACGGCCCCGATGTTCGTCACGACCTGCGCCATCGAGACGCCGATCATCACCGCGCCGTAGGACAGGATGCTGCCGGTGTCGCCCTTGACGACGCCCTCGTCGATGATGTCGGCGTTCAGCGTGGGCAGGAAGAGGCTGGCGCTGGTCTGGAGGAGTTGCAGCAGCACCAGGAGACCGATGGGTTTCCGGTAGGGCCTGAGATAGGTCCGCAGAAGTCGTATGAGCACGCTACGTCTCTCGGCAGAGGGCGGATGGGGTCCGGCGGAGGGGCCCTCTTGATTGCCCCTGGCCTCTATCGTCGGACACTCCACCCGCGTTACCTCAACCGATTAACCCATCAGGTGGCGATTTTTGCCTGACAGCGCAACCGGGAACTCGGGGGCGCCGCGGCACGTTGGAACTGACGGGAACGCGATTTTCCGGGCACGCGGTCCAGGTTCGGCGAGTGCCCGGCGGCGTGCCCCGCCTCCAGCGGAGCGTCAGTGCAGGGCCCCGGGATGGATCTGCTCCCGCACCGACACGAACTGCTGGCGCACGGCCTGACCCACCGCGAGATCGTCGCCCGGGTCGAGCACCTGCGCCGCCGCTCCCTGCCAGGCCGGCGGCGTCCTCGGATCCAGCGTCCCCTGAGACACCCCGAGCGCCCACGCCGCCTGCCGAGCCGCCCCGATCGCCGCGTAGTCCGCGGGCTGCGGTACGACGACCTGGGCCCCGAACAGCGAGGGAGCCGCCGCCTGCACGGCCGGCAGCTCCGCCGCCGCACCGAGGAGGAAGATGCGCCGTACGTCCACCCCACGCCCCCGCAGCACGTCCAGCGCGTCCGCGAGCCCGCACAGCATGCCCTCGAACGCCGCGCGCGCGAGGTGCTCCGGCTTCATCGACTCCCGGCGCAGCCCCGTGATCGTCCCCGCCGTGTGCGGCAGGTTCGGCGTCCGCTCACCCTCCAGGTACGGCAGCATCACCAGCCCGTGCGACCCCGGAGTCGACTGCGTCGCCAGCTCCGAGAGCGCCTCCAGATCCTTCACGCCGAGCAGCTCGGCCGTCCCGCGCAGGGTCCGTACGGCGTTCAGGGTGGTGACGACGGGGAGGTGCATGCCGGTCGCGTCCGCGAGCGACGTGATCATCCCGGAGCTGTCGACCAGCGCCTCCCGGTGCACCGCCATCACCGAGCCGGAGGCCCCCAGCGACACGACCGCGTCCCCGAGCCCCAGGCCCAGACCGAAGGCCGCCGCCATCGTCTCGCCGGTGCCCGCCGAGATCAACAGCCCCTCCGGCGTCGTCCCCGCAGCCTCCGAGGGCCCGATGACGTCCGGGAGCATCACCTGATGACCGAGCGCCAGCTCCACGAGGTCGGGCCGGTAACCGCCGGACGCGGCCGACCAGTAGCCCGTCCCGGACGCGCCGCCGCGGTCCGTCGTCCGCCGCGCGGGACGGCCGAGGAGCTGCCAGACGAGCCAGTCGTGGGCCTGGAGGAGGACGGCCGTGCGCGCGGCGGCCTCCGGGTCGCTCTTCGCGAGCCAGCGCAGCTTCGTCACCGGGTGCGCGGCCTGCGGGACCGCGCCCACGGCCTGCGCCCACGCGCCGCGCCCGCCCAGCGCGTCCACCAG
>NZ_JBTYMC010000362.1:0-6041 GCF_054880855.1 Streptomyces sp. S6
CGGCCCTCTGCGGCCGACGCCCCCGGCGCAGCGCACCCCGCGCGACACGGCCCCTGCCGCCCCGGCGGCGGTCCAGATCCAGGTGATCCCGGCTTCGGCGGACGGCGCTCTCGACGCCGCCGACGAGGCTGTGGACCTGCTGCTGGAGTCGGGCCGCGCCCCCGGCGAGGTGCTGGTGATCACCACCGGCGCCCAACACCCCTGGTCCGCCCACGAACTGTCCTTCGGCGAGGCGTCCTACTGGGCCCAGCACGACGCGCGTGACGACGTCTTCTGCACGGACGCCGCCCTCGCGAGCCGCGCCGCCCAGCGCCCCGTCGTCGTCCTCGCCGTCAATGGCGGTCCGGACGACGCCGTCGCCACCGTCCTGCCGCTGGCCCGTACCAAAGCGGGTGCCCTGCTGATCGTCTGCGGTGAACCGCAGCGCGTCAACGCGGTACTCGCCGCCGAGATCTGACCCGACCCCGGCGGGGCCTGCCCCACGCGTGCGCACGAACGGGGGTTTCGGCGCACGCGTCCTTCGGCGTGCCCCGACGGGGGTACTGACCGAGGGGGCGCTGCGGATCGCGTACGCCTCGTCAGGGCCTCGTACACCGTGAACGGCTGAGAGGCCGGCCGGGTTCCCGAGGGCCGCGGTCTGTCGTGACGACGCACCGCGGCCCGTCCGTCATGCCGTCCCCGGCGGGTGCTCAGCGGGCTGCCGCGCGCCTCAGGACGTCCGAGACGGCGCCGCCCGTCCGGGGGAGCGGGGGCGGTACCTCCGAGAGGCCGAAAGGTTCCGGCAGCGACTCGGAGTTGGGGCTGCGACCGCCCCGGCCCTCGCCCAGCACCTGCCAGCCGTCACGCGTGAGGGTGATGTACGCCCCGCAGCGCAGCCCGTGCAGCGTGCACGCGTCCCTCAGGCCCCACATCCACGCGCCGTCCTCCTCGGTCCAGCGCGCGTCGCCCTCACGGCAGTAGAGCAGCACCGCCGTCCGCACCGGGGTCCGCCGCCGCAGGTCGTGCGGGATCACCCGGCGCAACTGGGCGAGGAGCGCGTTGCGGAACATCCAGCCGTCGGCCGGGGCCGGGCGGCGCACGAACGAGGCGCTGGCCCGCAGCCGTTCGTCCGGGTCGAGCACGGCGACGATCGCGGTGGACGGTCTCGGCCTGTGCCGCGCGTGCAGTCCGCTCACGACCTCGCGCGGGTTGCGCAGCAGCGGAATCCCCGCCGCGGCCCACTCCGCGGGTTCGAGCAAGCGGCTGGCGGAAGCGGCGGACGCGGACGTCGAGAGCGATGCCGCCGAGGACGGCGCGAATCCGAAGGTCACGATCCTCCCTTCGGCTACGGCCCACACAGCGGGCGGGGCGAATTCGGGGGGCACACACCGCAAACAGAGCCCTGCCTGACCTCGGGCGGACCGTTACGGGGAGCGGACCTCAATTCTTGCTGTCGAACTGGAATGCGGCAACGAGCAATTGGGATCACCGACTGTTATGTGCCGTTACATGGCTTATATCACTACCCCGGGTTTTACGCGCGGGACGACGGGGACGCGAGGTGCGACACGCCGGTGTGATCCTGTACCTCCTGATGTCTGCCTCCCCAGGCGTTGGCTCAACCCTGGAGCGCCAGGACCAGCGGCATCACCCCCCGGGCACCCGCCCGGCGGAGCATCCGCGCGGCGACCGCCAGCGTCCAGCCGGTCTCGCTGAGGTCGTCCACCAGGAGGACCGGACCCTGGGCCCCGTCGAGCGCGGCGGCCAGCGCGGGCGGCACGAACAGCGCCCCGTCGAGCGCCTTCAGCCGCTGCGCGCTGTTGCTGCGGGCGACCCGGGAAGAGCCCTCCGCGTACTCCAGACCGCCCAGCAGCGGCAGCCGGCCGACGTCCGCGATGTGCACGGCCAGCGAACCGATCAGCGACGCGCGCGTACGCGAGGGGATCGTCACCACACCGACCGGGCGTGCGGGCACGTCCGCCGCGCCGGACGCCCAGCCGCCGGGTCCCTTCGCCCAGTCGGCCAGCACCCCCACCACGGCCCGCGCCACGTCGTCCGGCACCGGCCCGTCCGGCGCCTGCGGGGCGAGCAGGGGGCGCAGCCGGTTGCCCCAGCCGATGTCCGACAGCCGCCCGAGCGCCCGCCCGGACGCCGCCTGCTCACCGGCCGGGATACGGCCCTTGAGGTCCATGCCGACCGCCGCGAGCCCCGTCGGCCACATCCGGCGGGGCTCCACCTCGACGCCCGCCCGGTCCAGGTCCACGCGCGCGGCGTCCAGCGCGGCCGTCGACGCGTCGGCCGTGAAACGCGCGCCCGCGCAGTTGTCGCACCGGCCGCAGGGCTCCGCCGTCTCGTCGTCCAGCTGCCGTTGCAGGAACTCCATCCGGCAGCCCGTCGTCGTGCCGTACTCGCGCATCGCCCGCTGCTCCGCCGCGCGCTGGCGCGCTACCCACGCGTAGCGGTCCGCGTCGTACGACCACGGCTGTCCCGTCGCACTCCAGCCGCCCTTCACGCGTCGGACCGCCCCGTCCACGTCGAGGACCTTGAGCATGCTCTCCAGACGGGAGCGGCGCAGCTCCACCAGAGGCTCCAGCGCGGGCAGCGACATCGGCCTCTCGGCGCGCGCGAGGACGTCGAGCGTACGGCGCACCAGTTCCTCGGCGGGGAACGCGAGGGAGGCGAAGTACTCCCAGATCGCCTCGTCCTCCCGGCCCGGCAGCAGCAGCACCTCCGCGTGGTCGACGCCGCGCCCCGCGCGGCCCACCTGCTGGTAGTAGGCGATGGGGGAGGAGGGCGAGCCGAGGTGGACGACGAATCCGAGGTCCGGCTTGTCGAACCCCATCCCCAGGGCGGACGTCGCGATCAGCGCCTTGACCTTGTTGCCGAGCAGATCCTCCTCGGCCTGCTGCCGCTCCGCGTTCTCGGTGCGGCCGGTGTACGACGCGACCGCGTGCCCGCGCTGCCGGAGGAACGCGGTGACCTCCTCGGCGGCGGCCACCGTCAGCGTGTAGACGATGCCGGAGCCCGGCAGGTCGTCCAGGTGGTCGGCGAGCCAGGCCAGGCGGTGCGCGGCGTCCGGCAGCCGCAGCACGTTCAGGCTCAGGCTCTCCCGGTTCAGCGGACCGCGCAGCACCAGCGCGTCCGACGCGGCGCCCGTGCCGAGCTGCTCCGCGACGTCGGCCGTCACGCGTGCGTTGGCCGTCGCCGTCGTCGCCAGGACCGGGACGCCCGCGGGGAGGTCGGCCAGCATCGTGCGCAGCCGGCGGTAGTCCGGGCGGAAGTCGTGGCCCCAGTCGGAGATGCAGTGCGCCTCGTCGACCACGAGCAGGCCCGTTGCGGCGGCCAGGGAGGGCAGGACGCGGTCGCGGAAGTCCGGGTGGTTGAGGCGCTCCGGGCTGATCAGCAGGACGTCCACGACGCCCTCCGCGATCTCGTCCTGGACCGAGTCCCACTCCTCCGTGTTGGCCGAGTTGATCGTCCGTGCCCGCACGCCCGCGCGCGCCGCCGCGTCGACCTGGTTGCGCATCAGCGCGAGCAGCGGCGACACGATCACCGTCGGGCCCGCGCCCCGGGTCCGCAGGAGGGCGGTCGCCACGAAGTACACCGCGGACTTGCCCCATCCGGTCCGCTGCACCACCAGCGCCCGTCTGCCCTCGGCGACCAGCGCCTCGACCGCCCGCCACTGGTCCTCCCTCAGCCGGGCCCGGCCGCTGGGGTCCCCGACGAGCCGGGCGAGGACCGAGTCGGCCTCCGCCCGCAGATCCGCGTTGCTGGTGTGCTGCATGCGTCCATACAACAGGACGGGGCCGACAACGCGGGCGGACGGCCGGGGCGCGGAGAGGGGGCGGTGGGGCGGGGCGGGGCGGTGTCTGAATCGGGGGAGTCGGCACCTGAGCCGGGGGAGGGCGGGACCTGAGTTCGGGGGAGGGGTGCATCGAGTTGGGGGAGGCCGGCACCTGAAATGACGTGTCCCTGACCGGAGTTATCCACAGGCCGAGCGAGAAGTCGCGATTCGCGAGATCGTCACCGCATGACGAATCACAGCGAAACACCTGAACCCTTCGACAACGGCACATTCGACAGCCTCGTGCCGTACGACCCCGAGACCCACGGCCTCACCCTCAAGACCCCCGCCGAACTCGCGGACGCCGTGCCCTACCTGCTCGGCTACCGCCCCGAGGACAGCATGATCCTCGTCTCCCTGTGCGAGCAGGACGGCCAGAGCCGCTTCGGCCCCCGCGGCGGACTCGGCATCCCCCGCGACCCCGGCACCTGGAAGGAGGTGGCCGGCCTCTTCGTCGAAGGACTGGTGAAGGGCGCGGAACGCCGGGGGATGCGGCCCGAGCAGATGGTCGCCTACGTCTGCCAGGAGCCGGGGCCCGGAGAGACGGCCCAAGAGGTCATGGAACGGCTGCGGCCCCTCGCCCAGTACCTGCGCGTCCAGTGCGGGCTCCTCGACATCCCCGTCATCGAGGCGCTCTGCGTCTCCGGCGGGCGCTTCTGGTCGTATTGCTGCCCCGGCGACGGCTGCTGTCCGCAGGAGGGCGCCCCGATGACCCTCCCCGGGACGTCCGTCCTCGCCGCCGCCGCGACCTACGCCGGACTCCAGGTCCGCGGCACCCTCAAGGACTTCCGGGCCCGGATGCTCCCCTGGGAGACCGGAGACGTCCGGGAACAGGAGGAGACGCTGGACCGCGTCGCGGAGGAGGTCGTCCCCCGCATCCTCGACGGCGAGAGCGCCCAGGTCGCCGAGGAGACGATGGCCCTCGCCGAACGGCTCGTACGGCGCCTCGCCGAAGCCCCCGCCGTGGGCGGCCCGCTCCTCTCCGACCGCCGGGACGACGCGCTGGTCGGCGCGGAGGAGGCGGCCCGGCTGATCTTCGGCCTCCAGGACCGCACGACCCGGGACCGCGCCGCCGAATGGATGGAGGGCGATGAGGCACTCCCCGCCCTGCGCCTGTGGCGTGCCCTGGCCCGGCGCTGCGTCCTCTCCTACAGCGAGTACGCAGCCGCGCCCCTCGCCCTGGCCGGCTGGGTGGCCTGGTCCCTCGGCGACGAACTCGAAGCGCGCGAGGCGCTCGCCATGGCACTGGGCGCCGACCCCGACTACCTCTTCGCGGCGCTGCTGCACCAGGCGTGCAACGAGGGGCTCGACCCGGAGTCGGTCCGACGGTGCCTGCGGTCGGAGCGGGAGGGGCGGCGGCCCGAGGGGGTGCGGGAGGCCGTCGTGGAGGCCGAGGTGCCGGTGGACGCCGAGGAGGCGGCACCGGCTCCCCGGCGCCGGGCGCGCTCCAGGAGCGGCGTGTCCACCGAGGCGGGAGCGAGCACGCGGCGGGCGTCCCGTACCCGACCGCCGGTGAAGGGCACGCGTCCGCGTACCCCGGGGCAGAGGGTCGTGCGGCAGCGGAGTGCTCCCGAGGAGGAGGTGATCTCCGGCGGGGAGGAGACGGCCGGGGCGGAGTGAGCGGGGGCGGGCCGGTGGGGGCGGCCGGGTGGCGGAGTCGGTGGTCGGCCGGCGGGTGGTGGGGCGGTGGAGCGGATCAGCGGGGTTCCTTCGGCGGGTGCCGGGTGAGGGAGGGGCGGTGGCGGTTGTCCGGCGGGCGTCGGGCGGGGGAGGTGAAGAGCCGGGCGCGGGGACGGCTGTCCGGTGGGTTCGGGGAAGGCGGCGTCAGGAGGCCGTTGTCCGGTGGCCGTCGGGAAGGCCGCGTCCAATGGTGGCCGTCGGGTGGCCGTCGGGAGGACGGCGTCTCGGGGTGGCTGTTCGGACGCGGTCGTACGCACCGCCATTCGGAGTGGCCTTGCGGCTTCGGGCGTGACCAGGGGGAGCCCCGTCCCGTTCACCTGAGTGGCGGAACTTCCGCGCGGCCCGCGTCGCCGTACCGCCCCAGTGCTGTCGGGGCCCCTCCCCGGCGCCGCACCCGCCCGTGGCGTACAGAGAGCAGAAGAAGTCACCGCATGCATCAACCGACTCCGCCCTCCGCCCGCGGCGGGCCCCCTTCGCCGGACCGGGACGAGATCCCCGGGCGGCTCCTGGGACGGACGCCCCGGGGACCGGCCGGCGG
>NZ_JBTYMC010000363.1:0-6031 GCF_054880855.1 Streptomyces sp. S6
GGGCGGGGAGTGGGCGTTCGGGCCGGGGCTCGCCGCAGACCCCGCGCACTGGCCGCCGGGCAACCCGGTGATCGACGCGGCCCTCTCCGCGGAGGGCCTGACCGGCCGGATCACCGTGCCGCTGCGGGCGCGCGGCGCGCTGCTCGGCGTCGTCACCTTCTCCCGCCTGGACCGGCCCGAGGCGTTCACCGCCGACGACCTGATCCTCGCCGAGGAGCTCGCGACCAAGGCGGCCGTCGCCCTCGACAACGCCCGCCGCTACTCGCGGGAGCGGACGACCGCGCTCACCCTGCAACGCAGCCTGCTGCCGCAGGGGATGCCCCATCAGGAAGCGGTCGAGGTGGCGTCCCGCTATCTGCCGGGCGGGACGGGCGCGGAGGTCGGCGGCGACTGGTTCGACGTCGTCCCGCTGTCCGGCGCCCGGGTCGCCCTGGTCGTCGGCGACGTCGTCGGCCACGGCCTGCACGCCTCGGCGGGGATGGGGAGGCTGCGGACGGCGGTCCGTACGCTGGCGGACGTCGACCTGCCGCCGGACGAGCTGCTGACGCACCTCGACGACCTGGTCCTGCACCTGGCCGACGACCTGCGGCCCGACAGCCACTTCCAGCCGACCGGCGAGTCCGGGGCGACCTGCCTGTACACGGTGTACGACCCGGTGTCCCGGCGGGTCACGCTGGCGAGCGCCGGGCACCCGCTGCCGATGATCGTCTTCCCGGACGGCACGCTCGCACCGGTGTCCGTCCAGCCGGGTCCGCCGCTCGGCGTGGGCGGGCTGCCGTTCGAGTCCGTCGAGCTGGAGCTGCCCGAGGGCAGCCTGCTGGCGCTGTACACGGACGGGCTGGTGGAGAGCCGGGAGCGGGACATCGACCAGGGCATCGAGGGCCTGCGCCGGCTCCTCGACCCGTCGGCCGCGTCGCTGGACGCGCTGTGCGACACGGTGACGGACACCCTGCTCCAGGGCCGCCGCACCGACGACGCGGCCCTGCTGCTCGCCCGCACGCACGCGCTGGAGCACCACCACGTCGCCGATCTGGACATCGAGCCCGATCCCGCGCAGGTGCCGCACGCGAGGCGGTTCGCCGTGGAGCAGCTGGCCGCGTGGGGGCTCGACGAGGAGGCGTTCGTGACCGAACTCGTCGTCAGCGAGCTGGTCACGAACGCGATCCGGTACGGGGAGCCGCCGATCCGGCTGCGGCTGATCCGGGACACCTCGCTGATCTGCGAGGTGTCCGACGCCAGCAACACGGCACCGCATCTGCGCCGCGCCCGCACCTTCGACGAGGGCGGGCGGGGGCTGCTGCTCGTCGCGCAGCTCACGCAGCGGTGGGGTACCCGGCACGCGGCGCGCGGCAAGACGATCTGGTGCACCCAGCCGCTGCCGGGTTCCGAGCCGCTCTGACGGTCACTCCTCCAGTTTCTCGAAGAAGAACTCGTGCTTGAGGAAGGAGACGTCGTACTCGTGGCCGTGCTCGGGCGGCAGGAGCTGGGCCGCCTGGAAGAGCCGCCAGCCGTCGAGGAGGGCGTCGAGGCCGGTGCCGTAGGGGGGTTCGTCGCTGTCGCCGGTCGTGGGGCGGGTGCGTCCGGTGCCGTCGTACTCGGACCAGCCGAGGACGTGGGAGTCGAGCGCGGACGTCGACAGGTAGAGGACGAGAACGCGCTGCCTCATGCGTGGCTCCTTCGGGCCGGGCGGTTGGTGACGCGCGTGACCCAGTACTCGATGTCGAACGATTCGTCGCCGGTCAGGGCCCGCCACAGCAGGACCCGGTTGTAGACGTCCAGCCGGGCGCTGGCCTGCTCACCCCAGGGGAAGTACCAGTTGAGCTCTTTCTCGACCGCCGGGTCGTGCAGGTCGGCGGTGTCCCACAGCCGCACCTGGGGCACGGTCGGGTTCAGGCGGAGCTTGTACATGTAGCGGCGGCGGGAGGTGTCGTTGCGCCGGCCGCCGTGCCAGATGCCGTGGTGCAGGAGGAGAACCGTGCCGGCCGGGCAGGTCAGCCGGGTCTGTCCGCGCATGTTCTGGACGCGGCCGATGTCCGTCTCGTTGATGCGGCGCAGATGGGTGCCGGGGACGCTGAGGGTGCCGCCCATGTCGGCGGTCACCTCGTGCGGGTAGTACATGAGCTGGATGTCGAACGCGTCCGGCCGCACGTCGATGATCGCGTCCCCGTGGAGGGGCTGCGCGTACCCCTCGTTCGGCTCGCGGACGTGGACCGCCTGGTGGTCGACGGTCGGCTCGGGGCCGACGAGGCTCTCGATCGCGCCCGCGACGGCCGGCAGGGCGAGGAGTTCACGGACGAAGGTGTCCTGCGCGAACGCCTTGCTCAGCGGGGTGCCGTAGGGCACGCCGGGCAGGCCCTCGGCCAGGGTCGCGACGGCCCGTTCGTTGATCTCCGGCGGCACCACCGCGTCCAGCCGCAGGAACCCCTGCGTGACGAACCGCGCCGCCTGAACCGACGTCAGGAGTTGCTTGCTGGTTGACATGCGACGACCGTAAGGGCCCCGCACACCCCTGGTCGTGGGACGGATTCGCCGAGTACTGGTAATTTTCCGACCTGATGGAACACGTGACGCTACGGCTCGACGAGCCGCCCGCCGTGGCCGCCGCCGGCATCGGGGTACACGGCGTCGCCACCCCGCACGAGGTCTTCCGGCTGCCTGACCTGTGGCAGCTGCACCTCTACCACTACGACGGCCTCCTCACCCTCGGCGAGTCGGCCCACCGCATCCGCCCCGGCCACGTCAGCCTCGTCCCGCCGGACACCGAGGTCCACTTCCGCTACCGGGGCCGCTCGGAGCACTTCTACGTCCACCTGCGCCTCGGCGCGAGCGGCGCCGCCCGGACTGTCCCGGTGATGCAGGACGCCTCGGACACCCGCCTCGCCGAACTCCTGCGGCACGCGGTGACGGCCATGCCGAACTCCCCCGCGCGGGCCACGGCCGAGGTGTGGACGGCGCTGTGGCGCATCGCCGAACTGGCGGGGAACGGGGACGACGGCGCCGGGCACCGCCACCCCTTCGTGGCCGCCGCGCAGGCGTACGTGGAGGAGCATCTCGCCGGACCGCTGTCCGTGCCGGACGTGGCCCGCGCGGTCGGTATCTCGCACACCCACCTGACTCGTGTCTTCCGTGCCGAGACCGGACGTACCGTCGTGTCGTACGTCCGGTTCCGGCGTCTTCAGCGCGCCCGTCACCTGCTGACGTCCTCGACCCTGTCGGTCACCGCCGTCGCGGCGGCCGTGGGCATCGCCGATCTCCAGGCGTTCAACAAGGCGTGCCGCCGTGAGCTGGGCGCGAGTCCGCGTGACGTGCGTGCGGCGGGGTTCAGCGGATAGACGAGGCCGGTTTGGTGGCCCGGTGGAGGATCTCCTCCAGCGGTCCCCGGCGGAAGAAGCGGGACCAGACGCCCGCGAACAGGATGGCCCCGGCGATGAAGGAGAGAAGCAGCGGGACGCCCGCGTCCTGGGGCGGGGTGGCCGCTTCGCCGGGCAGGGCGAGGATGGCCAGGATGTGGCCCACGTAGAGGGTGAGGGACATGGTGCCGACGGCGATGACAGGTGTCAGCGCCTTGCGCAGCCAGTGCAGCCGCTCCATCGCGACGGTCGCGCACAGCAGCACGGTGATCGCGATGCCCAGGGCGCCGATGAGGTCGAACGTGGAGCCGCTGTGCGGTACGGCCGCCAGCAGCCCGTACGCCTGGGTGCCCCACAGGTCGTGGCCGACGGGCGAGTCGAACGCACCCGCTGCCGCCGCCGGGTCGGACATCAGTTTCGCCAGGTCCTCCGGGGACGGCCCCTCCGACATGACGTACTTCGCGCCGCCGGTCGCCTTCAGCAGCAGCCACGAGACGCCGTACCCGAACGCGATCATCCCGGCGGCGACGGCGGCGAGCCGCTTGCGGACGTCCCACGAGGTGAGGTCGAGGCGGCCGACCGCCATGCCGGTGACGACGAACGTCATCCAGGTGATGGCCGGGTAGAGGCCGAGGAGCGTGAGGTGCAGGACGCCGACGTCACTGACACGTGCCAGGGGGTCGTACGTGTTGATGGTGTTCACGGCCGACTCGGAGAGCAGCAGCCGCAGCCCGTAGTTGAGCTGGGGGGTGACGAGCGCGAGCACGAGCGCCACGGCGGCGAGCTTGCGGGCCGGCAGGCGCAGCAGGGGCAGGGAGAGCACGAAGTACAGGGCGTAGAAGTTGAGGATCCCGGCGCCGCCGAAGTTGGTCATCGCCAGGGCGGTGCCCACCACGAGCAGGACGGCGGCGCGGATCAGGATGCGGGCCTTGGCCTGCCGGAAGGCGAGGCCCTCCTTCGGCTTCGGGCGGCCGGCGATCAGGGTCAGCGAGAACCCGGCGAGCATGGCGAACAGGGCGGAGGCCCGGCCGCCCGCGAGTTCCAGGAACCAGTTGGCGACCGCACTGTCGGTTCCCCCGAAGGGGCCGACGTGCACGGAGAACATTCCGATCACGGCGATCGCGCGGGCGAGGTCCACGCCGACCAGCCGCGCGACCGGCACTCGGGGGGAGGTTTCCGCGGTGGGGTCGGCCGCGGGCTGGGGAGATAAGGGCGCCTTGGTGGCGCCGTCGATGTCTGTCACCGTCCCAACCTCGTGCAGCCGAAATCCGGAATGCCATCCGCCGGTCAGCGGGATCACCCCCGCCGGTCGGCGGATCCGAAGTGCTTTTTCGAGCAGGAAACCGGCGAAAGTGTGGTGATCCTGTGGGTGATCGGTGGCCGGATTCCGGCGGCTCAAACCTGTGTTCCGCGGATCGTGCGGCGGAAGCCGAGGGGGCTCTCGCCGGTGTGCCGGTGGAAGAACTTGCCGAAGTTGGTGGCGCTGGAGAAGCCGAGCCGGCCGGCGATCTGTGCGGCGGACTCGTCGCTGTGCGCGAGCAGCCGTCTGGCCTCCAGCAGGACCCGGCGGTCGACGAACTCCTTGGCGGTGACCCCGTCGGCGGCGAGGGTGGCGCGGGAGAGCGTGCGGGCCGAGTAGCCGAGGTCTCGGGCGTACTCCTCGACGCGGCGGCAGCGCGCGAAGTCGCGGTCCACGGCGGCCCGGAACCGCGTGTACGGCTCGCTCGGACCGGCGGCCGGGCTGCCGGGCGCCTCGATGTGAGCGGCGCGCAGTACCAGAGCGCCGAGCAGGTGGCGCAGGATCAGGACATGCGCCTCCAGCGGGACGCGGCCGAGGGCCCGGAACTCGTGTTCCAGGTGTGCGCGGGCGAACTCCAGGGCCGTGCGGTCCTCGCCGACGGGCGTGAGGTGTGCGGGGGCGTGCCGTTCGTCGAGGCCGGCGGCGGTCACCGTGGCCGGGTCGAGGAAGTCGCGTTCGAAGAGGACCAGGGTGCCCTCGGCGTGGCGGAGGTCGCCCCACTGGTGGACCTGGCCGGGGCGTACCCACAGCCAGGCGCCGGGTTCGAGGGTGTGGCCGGTGAAGTCGACCGTGTGCCGCAGGCGGCCTGCGGAGAGGGTGACCAGGTGGTGGAAGTCGGGGCGTTGGGGGAGCGTGAGCCGGCCCTCGCCGAGCCGGACGGGGGCTCGTTCGCGCAGGGCGGCGAGGGAGAGCACCTCGACTCCGGCCGGGGTTCCCGTGGGGGCGGCGAACCCGACGTCGGTGATGCGCCCGCCCGCCGGCTGTCCAGTTCTGACCATCACGAGTCGTGAGCGTATCCGGTTGCGACCGGATTCCCGCCCTACGGTTTCCGGAGAGGGACAGCAGCCGAGGAGAGGACTCCCATGCACCAGGAACACCCCGCCGGCCGTGCCCGGCTGACGTACGCGTTCGACGCCTACTGCGGCTGGTGCTACGGCTTCGCTCCGGCGCTGCACGAGTTCGCCGCCGCGAACGCGGACCGGATCGAGCTGGAGGTGCTGTCCGGGGGGCTGTTCACCGGGCCGCGTGCCCTGCCCGCGTCGGCGTTCCCGCACATCCCCGGCGCGAACGCGCGCATCGCCGAGCTGACCGGGGTCGCCTTCGGCGCGGGCTACCGGCGGATGCTGGCCGAGGGCACCGTCGTGATGGACTCCGCGGACGC
>NZ_JBTYMC010000364.1:0-5999 GCF_054880855.1 Streptomyces sp. S6
CGGCGCCGCCCGCCGCGAGGACGCCCGTCCAGGCGACGACGCGTGGCGCGGGCAGGCCGACCGCGCGGACGGCGTCGGTGTAGAGGGTGACGCGGCGGTTCTCGGGGTTGCCGACGACGGTGAGGGCGGGGGCGGGTCGGGGGGCGGGCGGTGCTGTGCCGGTCGACGCGTGGGCGGGCGTGCCTGCCACGCCCGCCATGGCCCCGGTCGTCCTCGATGCGGTCGGCATCCCGCTCACTCCCCCACGGCCACGTAACGCCAGACCGTGCCGTCGTCCTCCTCGTCGGTGTCCGCGTCGCCCTGGTCGACGTCGACGTCGACGCCCGCCGGTTCGAGGGTGGTGACGATGCGGTCGCGGACGGGGTCGGTCAGGTAGTTGTAGTGGAGGTCGAGTTTCTTGAGGTGGGTGAGGGGCTGGCCGCCGAGGAGGGCGACGGCGCCGTCGTCCGTGAGGACGCCCATCGAGAGGTCGAGGGATTCGAGGCGGGCGACGACGGGGGCGGCGGCGACGGCCGCGGCGACCTGGTCCTGCATCTCGCTGTTGCGCAGGGCGAGATGGCGCAGGGCGGGCAGGCGGGCGCCGGAGAGGATGGGCTCCAGGTCGGTGGGCTCGCTGTCGCCGCCGTAGTCGGGGGTGCCGAGCCACAGGTCGAGGTGTTCGAGGGCGGGGAGGTCGCAGGCGGCGACCGCGCGCACGACCTCGGCGGGCAGCCCGCCGGACTCCATGACGAGCCGGCGCAGCGCGGGGTGCGTGACGGCGTCGAGCTTCAGGTCCTGGCCACCGCGGGTGCCGAGCTCCTCCAGCTGGGGGAACGCCGTCAGCAGCGGCGTGACGTCCGTCTGCTGGATCCAGGAGATCTCGCACTCCTCGGACGTCATGTCACCGAGGAACAAGGCCCGCAGCGCGGGGAGCCGGTCGCGGGCGGCGGTGATCGCGCCGACCACCTCGGCGGCGTCCGTCTCGTACGCCTCCTCCCAGGCGCCGACGACGATCGCCCGCACCCGTGTGCTGTCGACGGTGTCGAGGAAGCGGGCGAAGACGGCCGTCCACTCCTCGCCCGAGTCGTACACCTCGCTGGACACGCGCCAGGCCACCGAATCCGCGTCCGGCCGCTCCCGGTTGTCCTTGGGGTGCGGGAGCGGGCGGACCGGCAGGCCGTGGAAGGTCTGAAGGTGCTGATGGACGGTCATGCGGCTGCTCCATGCTCGCGGTGGTCGTGTCCTGCTGCCGCCAGTTGTACCAACCGCGACTGACAACGCGGTGCGGGGGGCGTTGTCAGTGGCGGGTCGTACGGTCGTGGTCATGGGCGGCGCGAGGTGTGCCGCGGTCGAGTCGGAGGGGGTGTGTCCATGTACCGGCAGGGAGACGTGTTGCTCGTGTCCGTCGCCGAGGAGGCGGTTCCGGCGCATGTGGAGCGGGCGGCGAGGGAGCCGCGTGACGGCCGGGGCAGGCTGGTGCTGGCGCTGGGGGAGGTGACGGGCCATGCGCACGCGGTCGTGGGACCGGGTGAACTCGTGCGGGAGCCGGGGCCGTTCGGGCCGATGCTGCTGCATGTGCCGAAGGGGGGCCGGGTGGTGCACGAGGAGCACGCGACGATCGTGCTCCCGGCGGGCTGGTACCGGGTGATCCGGCAGCGGGAGTACGTGCCCGGGTCGGTGCGGATCGTGGCGGACTGAGGGGGCCTGCGATGAGCGTGAACGAGTGGCGGGCCTGCGCGTCCGCGGCGGTGCCGGCGGACCGGGAGCGGGCCGAGGCGGGGGTCCGGCTGGCCTACCGGCAGGCGGGGCTCGCCGAGCCGGAGCGGATCGTGTGGGCGCGTTCTCCGCTGGAGGGCGTGCGTGTCGTCGGTGAGCTGACCGCCCCGGGTGCGAGCGTCCGTGAGGCCGTGCGCAGTGAGCCGTGGGCGGCCGAACGGCGGCGCCTGCACGCCGCGTTGGGGCCGGAGGAGTGGTCCGCGCACTGGTCCGCGACCGGCGGCCGGCTCTGGGAGCTGACCCAGTCTCTGGTGGACCGCATCCGGGAGGGTGTCCTGGAGGAGGTCGGCCGCGAGCAGGCCGGCCGGGCCCGGTTGATCCTCCTCGACGCGATGCTGGGCCAGCACGACGCGCCATGGCTGGCGGCGTTCGCGGCGGGCGGGGAGCGGGTCGCCGGGGACGGGGGTGGTGCGGGTCGAGGCGCTGCGGAGCGGACGTCGTACGCCGGGCACACCGGCGGGGCGGGGCCCGCTCTCCCGGTCACCGGCCCGACCGGTCCCGCCGGCGGTGAGCCACGCGCTCTCCCAGGCGCCGCCCTCACCGATGCCGCCCTCACCGATGCCGCTCCGGTCGATCCCGTCGGCATCGAGGAGCACCCCCTCTCCGGCACTGCCTCGAAGCTCCCGGCGTCCGGCGGCAGCCCCCTCGCCGGGCTCGCCGAGGTCTGTCGCAGCGCGGGCTGGTGGTGGGCGTTCGAGAAGGTCGCCGTGGTGTGTGAGCGGCCTGTCGAGCTGCACCGGGACGAGGCGGGGCGGCTGGATCGGGGGGACGGGCCGGCGCTGGCGTTCCCCGACGGGTTCGCGCTGTGCGCGTGGCGGGGGATGCCGGTGCCGTCGGCGTTTCTGGAGGAGTTGCGGACGCTGGTTCCGCAGCGCATCCAGGCCGAGGAGAACGCGGAACTGCGGCGCGTGATGCTGGAGTTCTACGGGTACGAGCGGTATCTCGCCGACTCGGGCGCGCAGCCGGTGCACCGGGACGGGACGGGGGTGCTGTGGCGGATCGAGATGGGTGTCGACGAGCCGGTGGTGATGGTGGAGGTCGTCAACTCGACGCCGGAGCCGGACGGTTCGCGGAACGTGTACTGGCTGCGGGTGCCGCCGCGGACGCGGACCGCGCGGGAGGGGGTGGCCTGGACGTTCGGGCTCGGCGCCGAGGTGTACGCGCCGCTCCAGGAGACCTGACCACCCCCTGCCGGGTCAGCTCAGGCCGAGGTTCGACAGGGCCGTCGTCCAGTCCGAGGCGATCGCGCCGCGGGCGTCGTCGAGGCTGACCTGTCCGGCGCAGACGGCCTTCTTGAGCTTGTTCTCGACGGTGTCCTTGTTGCCGGCGGTCTTGTCGCCGAACTCGGGCTCGGGCCACAGGTTCCGGGGGTCCTTGGGGGCACCGCCGAGTTCGAGGGGGATGAAGTGGTCCTCCTCGTAGTCGGCGGTGCTGGTGTCGCTGTAGCCGTACTCGACTATCTGCTTCTTCTTGAGGGAGGTGGTGTAGGAGCTGGCGGGGCGGACGGTCGCGGTCCAGCCGGAGACGCAGATGGTGGAGCCGATGGTGTCCTGGGTGACGTCGGGGTTGAGGGCCCCGGGCTGGCAAGAGGGATCGGGCAGGGGGAGGAACGCCTGGCTGCACGACTGCGCGTGGGCCGTGCCGGCCGTGAACGTGAGGCCGGCCGCGGCGAGGACGAAGGCGGAGAGGGCGGTCGTCACGGGGCGGGTGGTACGGGACATGGGGGGTCTCCCGATGAGGGCCCGGCAACGGTCCGGGCGGTCGCGCACATGACAGCACTCAGGGTTCTACGCGGATAGACGTCTTTGCCGAAGGAGGTGACGGCTTGGGGGACGAATGGCCGGGGGCGGGCGCAGGGATGGCAAGTACGTTGCCGGGCCTTGGAGTTCGGGGTGAGGGAAGGCGGACCGGGGGATTCGGGAGGGGCCGGACGCGGGCCGGCGGCCGTTTACCCGAAGCACACCGGTGCACTTCGCGGTGGACACCTGGGAGGTCACCCTCGGCTGACCCTCTCGGCAGAACGACTCCGCCCGGCCCCCGAGGCAGAAGGGTCGGGCGGAGTCGTCTCAGTGGTGCCGTGAGGTTCCGGGCTCCGGGTCACCCCGGTGGCGTCAGGCCCGGAGGGTGGCTCACGGAGTGATCTGCCACCGCGCGATGTAGCCGACGTCGATCGAGGCACGGTCCTGGACCCGCAGCTTCCAGGTGCCGTTGACCGGCTCGGAGGACAGGTTGACGGTGAACGTCTGGTCCACGTTCGGCGTCGAGCCGCCGGCCCGGTTCAGCAGGGAGTACACCGAACCGTCGGGGGCGACCAGGTCGACCGTGAGGTCACCGCGGTAGGTGTGGACGATGTTGACGTACACCTCGGTGGTCGCGGAGGCGTTGCCGTCGCGGCCGGTGATGGTGATCGGGGACTCCACAGCGGGCCCGTTGTCGGGGATGTCGACTCGGGTCGAGGTGGCGTAGATGTTGGCGACCCGCCAGGTGAACGTCTGGGTGGCGGACGCGCCGGTCGCGTCGGTGACCTTCAACGTGACGGTGCTGGTGCCCAGCGTCGTCGGGGTCCCGGAGATCAGGCCGGAGGGGCTGAGGGTGAGCCCGGCGGGCAGGCCGGTCGCCTCGTAGGTCAGGCCCGAACCGGTGTTGGTGGTGTAGGCGTCGACCTGGAGGGAGACGGCCTGCCCGACGCCGGAGACCTGCGCGGGGATCGGCGCGACGTTGACGCCGATCGCGATCCGGTTGCCGACGTTGATCCCGGCCCAGGCGTCGGCGACGGCCAGGTAGGTCGGGCTGTAGGCGCCGAAGAGATCCGCGGCGGCCGACAGGGTGGCGGTGCGGGCGCCCGCGTAGTTGGTGGTCGACGTCATGTACGTCGTCAGCGCGCGGTACCAGATCTTCGCGGCGTTCTGGATGCCGATGCCGGTGACCGGCTTGCCGTCGTACGTCGGGCTGTCGTAGGCGACGCCGTTGACGGTCTTGGCGCCGCTGCCCTCGCTCAGCAGGTAGAAGAAGTGGTTCGCCGGGCCCGAGGAGTAGTGGACGTCGACGTTGCCGAGGGTGGGGCTCCAGTTGTCGTACGAGGAGCCGTCCTTGGAGGGCTTGTCCATGTACCGCAGCGGGGTGCCGTCGCCGTTGATGTTGATCTTCTCGCCGACGAAGTAGTCACCGGGGTCGGTGGGGGTGTTCTCGTAGAACTCGACGGCGGCGGCGAAGATGTCGGACGTCGCCTCGTTGAGGCCGCCGGACTCACCGGAGTAGTTGAGGTTCGCGGTCGCGGCGGTGACGCCGTGCGTCATCTCGTGGGCGGCGACGTCGAGCGCGGTGAGCGGGTTGTTGTTGTTCGCGCCGTCGCCGTACGTCATGCAGAAGCAGGCGTCCTGCCAGAACGCGTTGATGTACGAGCTGCCGTAGTGGGCGCGGCTGTAGGCGGCGACGCCGTCGCCCCGTATGCCGTTGCGGCCGTAGACGTTCTTGTAGTAGTCCCAGGTGGCCGCCGCACCGAAGGCGACGTCGACGCCGGCGGTCTGCCGGTTGCTCTGAAGTCCGTTGCCCCAGACGTCGTCGGCGTCGGTGAAGAGGGTGCCGGTGCCGCTGGTTCCCTGGTTCAGGTCGTAGGTGCGCTGACCCGCGCGGTCGGGGTCGACGAGCTGGTACGTCGAGCCGGAGAGCGTCGAGCCGACCGGGACCTGGCCGTTGTACTGGCCGGTGCCGGTGCCGGTCTCGACAGCCTCCTCGGCGCTGAGCTGCTTGCCCGAGGTGGCGTCGCTGACGACGTGCAGCTCGCTCGGGGTGCCGTCGGGCTGCGTGCCGTGGACGGTGGTCTCCCAGGCGAGGACCGGCTTACCGCCTCGCGCCCAGACGACGAGGCGGGGCGCCTTCTCGGCAACACCCTTGGCGACAGAGGCGTTCTTCGAGGCGCCGAGCGCCTTGCCGGAGGCGGTGGCGGCGGAGACCTTCGGGGTGAGCGAGGGCACGGCGAGCGTCGCGCCGCCGGCCTTCGTCGCCGTCGTCCGGCCGTCCGTCTTCGTGTGCACGACGAGGTCGCCGCCGAGGACCGGCAGGCCCGCGTAGGTGCGCTCGTAGCGGGTGTGGACGGTGCCGTCGGCGTCCTTGATCACGTCGCGGGCGACGAGTTTCTCCTGGCTGCCGAGGGCGAGGCTGCGGGCGGTGGCCGCGGGCGACGCGATCGACCCGGCGGACGCGGCCTACCTCCGTGAACGGCGTGACGGTTTCGCGGCGGCGTC
>NZ_JBTYMC010000365.1:0-5996 GCF_054880855.1 Streptomyces sp. S6
CCGCACGCAGCCGGGGCTCCGCACCGTCCAGGTCGCCGCGCCGCAGCAGCCGGGCACCGAGGACGCTCGCCGCCTCGGTGTCACCGCCCTCGGCGGCGAGCCACAGGCGTGCCTCCTCAGCGGCCTCTCCCGTCTCGTCGGGAGCCGCTTCCACTGCCTCACCCGAAGGCCCGTCCGAGGGCCGCGCAATTCGCCCTGTCTCGTACAGAGTTCCCTTGTCCCCCATAACGTCCATCGTCGCACCACCTGCAACCGAGTTACATCCGGTATACCGCAGTCAGTGAGGTCACTTCAGCGTTTTGTCGACATGCCCACAGAGAGACACATCAAACCCACTTCTCGTCCAAGACGCACCGAAGGCCCGGATCCTCGTTGGATCCGGGCCTTCGGCCTTCAGTAGCGGGGACAGGATTTGAACCTGCGACCTCTGGGTTATGAGCCCAGCGAGCTACCGAGCTGCTCCACCCCGCGCCGTGTGAAACAACCGTACCACGGCGCGGAGGGAGCCCTTCGCGCTACCGACCGCCTAGGACGAGCCGGCCTTCGGCGCAGGCGTCGCGGGCGGCGAACTCGTCGCCGGAGACGGCTTCTTCGCCCCCTTCTCCGCCGCCGCCTGCGCGTCCTCGGCCCGCTTCAGCGCGGCCTCCAGATCCTTCTGGGACTGCCCGTACGCCTGCCAGTCACCCTTCTTCAGGGCTTCCTGGCCGGCGGTGAACGCCTTCTGGGCGTCCTGGAGCGCCTGTTGGACCGTCGGGTTGGCGGCGGACGGCGGCGGCGTGGTGCCGCCCCCGCCGCTGTCGGCCGGCGGCGGTGTCGTCGACTGGGTGTCGAAGACCTTGTCGAGGGCCGCCTCCAGGGTGTCCTCGAACGCGGTGTTGCCGTTGTAGGTCACCAGCACCTTGCGCAGCAGCGGGTACTTGAGTCCGCCACCGCGTACGTAGACCGGCTCCACGTAGAGCAGTCCGCCGTCCAGCGGCACCGTCAGCAGGTTGCCGTACTCGACCTCGGAGTCGCCGCCTCTCAGCAGCCTGATCGACTCGGCGATGTCCTGCTCGGAGTTGAACTGGCTCTGGACCTGTTTGGGTCCGTCGACGGTCGTACTGGTCGGCAGTTTCAGGATTCTGATCTTGCCGTAGTCCGCCGTCCCGGCCTCCGCGTCGACCGCCACGAACGCGCTGAGGTTGTCCCGGCCGTTGGGCGTGAGCGTCGTCGTCAGCGAGAACGCCTGCTGCTTCTGGTCGGGCATCTTCAGGCTCAGGTAGTACGGCGGGACCGCGTCGCCCGACTTGTTCGTCGGGTCGTCCGGGACCTGCCAGACCTCGCTGCCGCTGAGGAACGTCGTCGCGTCCTTCACGTGGTAGCGGGTGAGCAGTTCGCGCTGGACCTTGAAGAGGTCCTGCGGGTACCGCAGGTGGTCCATCAGGTCCTTGGAGATCGCGGCGCGCGGCTCGACCGTGTCCGGGAACGCCTTCATCCAGGTCTTGAGGACCGGGTCCTGGGTGTCCCACTGGTAGAGCTTGACCTCGCCGGTGTACGCGTCGACGGTCGCCTTCACCGAGTTGCGGATGTAGTTGACCTGGTTCTGCTGGGCCACCACCGCGCGCGAGTTGTTGGCCGCCGTCAGCGAGTCGGCCGTCGTGTCGCCCAGGGTCGTACGCGAGGCGTACGGGTAGCCGTTGGTGGTGGTGTACGCGTCGACGATCCACTGGATCCGCTTGTTCACGACCGCCGGGTAGGCGTCGCCGTCGATCGTCAGCCAGGGGGCGACGGCCTCGACGCGCTCCTTCGGCGTGCGGTTGTAGAGGATCCGCGAACCCTCGCCGATCGCGCCGGAGTACAGGATCTGCGGCTCGCCGAACGCCACCGCGTACGCCGCCCGGTTGACCGGGTTGGAGAGGTTGACGCCGCTCTTCCCCGTGTAGCTGGTGGTCTTCTCGCCGCTGTCGTCGGAGTAGTCGATCTCCTTCTGGGGGCCGCCGACGATGGAGTACGTCGTCGTGCGCTCGCCGTAGTAGATCCGCTGCTGGTACTCGCCGAGCTCACCCGTCGACGGCAGGTCGGACTCGGTGAACACCGGACGGCCCTCGGAGTCGACCGAGGTGCCCTTCGCGGCGACGGCGCCGTAGCCGTGGGTGTAGCGGAAGTGGTTGTTGATCCAGTTCTTCTTCGGGATGCCGGCGAGGTTGATCTCGCGCAGCCCGATGACCGTGTCCTGGTCCTTGCCGTTCTTCCCGTACCTGTCGACGTCCAGGTTGGTCGGGAAGGCGTAGTAGTTCCGGATCTGCTGGAGCTGCTGGAACGTCGGCGAGATGATGTTCGGGTCCATGATCCGGACGCTGGCCGTCGCGTCGGCGCTCGCCCGCAGCTTGGCCTTGTCCGTCGCCGGCGCCGGTTTGCCCGAGTACTCGGTGACCTGCGCGTCGTCGATGCCGTACGCCTCGCGCGTCGCCTTCAGGTTCTTCTCGACGTACGGGGCTTCCTTGGCCTGCTCGTTCGGCTGGACCTGGAACTTCTGGACGATCGCCGGGTACAGGCCGCCGATCAGGATCGCGGAGAGCACCATCAGGCCGAAGCCGATCACCGGGAGCTGCCAGGTGCGCCGCCACAGAGTGGCGAAGAAGAGCAGCGCGCAGATGACCGCGATGCAGAACAGGATCGTCTTCGCCGGGAGGTAGGCGTTGGCGTCGACGTAACGCAGGCCCGTCCAGCTGTCGGTGGCCTTGAAGTCGCTGGACTTCACGGCCAGGCCGTACCGGTCGAGCCAGTAGGCGACCGCCTTCAGCGCGACGAACACGCCGATCAGCACCGAGAGATGGCCGGTCGCGGCGGACGTCGCGCGCGCGCCGGGGCTGGTGACGCGCAGTCCGCCGTACAGGTAGTGGGTGAGCGCGGCGGCGATCAGGGAGATGATCGTCGTGGCGAAGCCGAAGCCGAGCAGGAAGCGGTACCAGGGCAGGTCGAACGCGAAGAACGACACGTCCAGGTGGAACTGGGGGTCCTTCTTGCCGAAGGACACGCCGTTGACCCACATCAGCCAGGTGCGCCACTGACCGGACGCCGAGGCGCCCGCGATCAGGCCCACCAGGGCGGTGATCCCGAGGAGCAGCCACCGCTTGTACGGGGCGATGCCCATCCGGTAGCGGTCCAGGCTCTGCTGCTCGACGGACATGGCCGCAAGCGGAGGGCGCAGCCGGTGGCTGAGCCAGATGTTGAAGCCGACCGCCAGGGCCATGAGCAGGCCGAAGACGAAGAACAGCCCGACCTTGGTCCACAGGGTGGTGGTGAACACGGACGAGTACTTCACCGACCGGTACCAGAGCCAGTCGGTCCAGAACCCGGCGAACATGGTGAACGCCATGCCCAGCACGGCCAGCACGCCCAGTGTCAGGAGCAGGGTCCGGGCTCGCCTGGACGGGCGGCCCACTCTGATCCGTGGCCCCGTCGGGCCTCCGCCGCGGTCCGGCATCTGGAAAGCCAAGGTGGCACCTCGAAGTTCGCTGTCGATCCCTCAGGCCCGCGTTTTCGCCGACCCCTCGTGGCCCGCTGTGATCACGGGCCCACACCTATGCAACTTACTCACCACTTACTCGGTTCCCGATTCAGGTCACGAACCAGGCAGGATTGTGGCCATGTCCAACACTCCCATGGCGGCGAACCCGCTCACCCGGGCCGTACTGGAGATCGACGAGTACGTCTCCGGTCTCGGCTGGGACCAGCCCGCCCGCCTCTTCGCCCTCGTAGACACCGCGCGCCTGCGCGCCGAGGAACCGCGTCTCGCGGCCCAGCTCGGTCTTGAGGACGCGCCGGAAACCGCCGGCCTCACCCCGATCGAGCAGGACGAGGTCCCCGCCTCCCAGCCGCTCGACGAGTTCCTCGCCACGATCGCCTGGCCCGCCGCGGTCACCGGCTGCGCCCTGACCGTCGAGCGCCTCATGCTCCCCCCGTCCGCCGAGGCCCAGGTCCCCTCGAACCTCAACGAGGCGCGGCTCGCCAAGTGGGTCGCCGCCCACCCCGACCGCCAGGAGGTCCGCATGACCGTCGCGGTCCTGCGCGACGGCACCCGCGACTCGGCCGTCCGCCTCCGCGAGAAGGACACGCCGACGGAGGTGCTGACGGGGGGTGCGCTGGTCCCCGGACTCGCGGAGGCCCTGTCGGCGACGTTCGCGGACTGACCTTTTCCGGACTTCCTGGACGACGGTGAGGGCGCCCTTTGTGAAAGAGGGCGCCCTCCGTCGTCGTACCCGTACCGGGTGTTCAGCTCTTCGTCGTGCACTTGGGCAGGGCGTCGGTCTTGCCCTCCCGGATGTCCGTCAGCGCGCCCAGCGCGTCCTTGATGGTGCCGACCTTGACGAGGGTCAGACCGCTCGGCGTGTCCTTCGCGGCGGCGGCGCAGTTGTCGGCCGGCGTCAGGAAGTACTGCGCGCCCTTGTCCCGCGCGCCGATCGTCTTCAGCTCGATGCCGCCGATCGGGCCGACCTTGCCGTCGTCGTCGATCGTGCCCGTCCCGGCGACGAACTTGCCGCCCGTGAGGCTGCCCGGGGTGAGCTTGTCGTAGATCCCGAGGGAGAACATCAGGCCGGCGCTCGGGCCGCCGACGTCCGCGAGTTTGATGTCGATGGTGAACGGGAACGTGTGGTCGGTCCCCGCGGAGATCCCGACGATGGCCCGCTTCTGGCCGGTGTCGTCCGAGGCGGCCGTCTTGATCCTGACCTCTTCGGTGGCCGTCGCCGTCTTCCCGGCTTTCTCCGCGGCCTCCTGGGCCTTGACCGGGACGATCGTGAAGACGACGTCCTGTCCCGGCCGGTGCTTCGTCACCAGCTTGGCGACGTCTCCGGGCTCCTTGACGACCGTCCCGTCGACCGCCTTGATGACGTCCCCGGCGTGCAGCCTGCCCTCCGAGGGGGAGCCCTTCACGACCGTCGACACGATCACCCACGACTGCACCGGGATGCCCAGTTCCTTCAGCGCCGCCACCTTCGCGCTCTCCTGGGACTGGCTGAACTCCTCGGCGTTCTCCTGCGTCGACTGCTCCTCGGTCTTGCCGTCCGGGTAGAGCGTGTCGTGCGGGACGACCTTGTTGTCGTGCGCGAGCCAGCCGTAGACGGCCTCGACGAGGTTCATCCGGTAGTCGGCGCCGGTCACCCGGACCGTCGTCATGTTCAGGTGACCGGTCGTCGGGTACGTCTTGCGGCCCGAGATCTGGAGCACCGGCTCGCCGCCGTGGTCCCCGAGCGTGTTCACCGTCGGCCCCGGTGACATCTCCGAGTACGGCACCGGGACGAGCAGCCCCACACACAGGAGGGCGATCAGCATCAGGGTCGAGGCGAGCATGGTCGCCGTGCGGCGTGGCATGGCACGACAGTACGGGACGCCTCTGACAACGGGCATGGGGGACCATGGAGGCATGGCTGATGTCTCTTTCGATCACCCCGGGGAAGCCGCCACGGACGACCCGATCAAACTGATCGCCGTCCGCGACACCCCGCTCTCCCTCGACGAGGTCTTCCACGCCGTCGGCGACCCCTCCGCCGGCGGCATCTCCCTCTTCGTCGGCACGGTCCGCGACCACGACAGTGGCACCGGCGTGAACTCCCTCGGCTACTCCGCCCACCCCACCGCCGAGTCCGAGATCCGCCGCGTCGCCGAAAAGGTCGTCGCCGACTTCCCCGTCCGCGCCCTCGCCGCCGTCCACCGCGTCGGCGACCTCCACATCGGCGACCTCGCCGTCATCGTCGCCGTCTCCTGCGCCCACCGCGCCGAGGCGTTCGCCGCCTGCCGAAAACTGATCGACGACCTCAAGGGGGAGGTGCCGATCTGGAAGCGGCAGGTGTTTTCGGACGGGACGGATGAATGGGTTGGGGTGTAGGGGTGGGGTCGAGGGAGCCGGGTGGTGCGCAGCCGCAGCGCTGAGGGGGTGGCCTGAGGCGGGTGCGGATGAGCCAGGCGGCGCGGGGCGGGCGTCTGGGGGCGGCGGCACCGGGGCGGGTGAGCGGGGC
>NZ_JBTYMC010000366.1:0-5961 GCF_054880855.1 Streptomyces sp. S6
CGGCCCGGCCCGGCCGTGGGCCCGCGCGTCCGCCTCGTACGCACGGGCCGCACGCGCGCGCTCGCTCTCCCCCGACATCCGCGACACCGAGGACCACCTGCCCGAGCTGGTGCTGAGCGCCGACGCTGACGCGTTCGCGGACCTGCGCACCCGGGCCCTCGCCCCCTTGCGGACCCTGCCCGCCGCGACCGCGCACCGTCTGGAGGAGACACTGCGCGCGTGGCTGCTGCACCAGGGCAGACGGGACGAGGTGGCGGCGGCGCTGTTCGTCCATCCCCAGACGGTCCGGTACCGGATGGCGCAGCTGCGGGAGCTGTTTCCGGACCTCGCGTCACCGCAGCGGGTCCTCGAACTGACCCTGGCGGTCGGCCTCCGGCCGGCCGAGAGCGGGGGGCGCGGCGTCGAGGGTGTCGGCCGCTAAGGGGTGATGCCCGGCCAGAGTGCGGCGACGACGCGGTCGGCGAGGAGTGGGTCCTGGTCTCCGCTGCGGAGGTAGGACGCGTAGAAGCTGCCGATCATCATGTCGGCGACGACGACCACGTCGGTGTCCGGCCGCAGGACGCCCTCCTCGCGCAGCCGCCGGAGCGTGTCGACGAGGGGGCGTGTCCTGGGGGCGAGGGCATGGCGTCGTACCAGGTCCATGAGGCCGGGGTGGTGTTCGGCCTCGGTCACGACGTTGGCGATGACCGTCATGCCCCGGCCCTGCGGGCCGAACGGCGCGGCGTAGCGCAGGGCCTTCTTGAGCGCTTCGAGGGGTGGCAGTTCTTCGAGGGGGGCGAGGGGGTTGCGTTCCCGCTCCTCCTGGAAGTTGAAGTCCAGCGCTTCGACGAGCAGTTCGTGCTTGTTCGCCCAGCGCCGGTAGACGGTCGGCCGGGTGACGCCGGCGTCCGCGGCGATGTCCCCGATGGTCATGCGGGCGTAGCCGTCCGACACGAACCGCTGGACGGCCGCGCGGAGGATCGCCTTCTCCGTGGCGGGGTCGCGCGGCCTGCCCGGCCCCTTGTTCCCGGCGGCACGCTCCCTGTCTTTTTCGGCCATTTCCCGCATCTGGACAGCGTAACTTGCCATGGCTTTACTTGACAGTAACGTAACGCAATCAGGATTGTTGAGTGGTACACGGAAATCCCACGGAAGGTTGGTGAGCCCAGGTGTCCTCAGCACCCGAGGCCGGACCGGTCACGCACGACGCACAGCTTCGCGGCGCCCCGCCGCTCGCCGCGGTCAGTGCCGCCGTGCACGCGTCCACGAGCGGTCTGGCCTCGACCGTCGCGCTTCTCATGGAGGCCTATGCCGAGCGTCCGGCGCTCGGCGAGAGGGCGAGGGAGGCGGTGACGGATCCGGCGACGGGCCGGACCTCGCGACGCCTGCTGCCGCGCTTCACGACGATCACCTACGGCGAACTGTGGGACCGGGCCGGAGCCATCGCCGCCGAGTGGCGGCAGGATGCCGGGCACCCGGTCGCCGCAGGGGACTTCGTCGCCGTCTACGGGTTCACGAGCGTCGACTACGCCACGATCGACCTGGCCTGCCTCCGGCTCGGCGCGGTGTCCGTGCCGTTGCAGTCGAGTTCACCGACCGCCCGGCTGGCGCCGATCCTCGCGGAGACCGGGCCGCGCGTCCTGGCGGCGAGCGTCGAAGTCCTGGACAAGGCCGTCGAGTTGGTGCTGTCGAGCGCCTCCAGGCCACGGCTCGTCGTGTTCGACCACCACCCCGAGGCCGACGACCAGCGGGAGAGGTTCGAGGCCGCGCGGGAGCGGCTGGCGCGGGCGGGGATCACCTCGGCCGACTCCCTCGAAGCGGTGACCGCCCGAGGCCGTTCCCTGCCGACGCCACCGCTGTTCGAGCCGGAGCAGGGCGAGGATCCGATGAGCCTGCTCATCTACACCTCCGGCAGCACCGGGACACCGAAGGGCGCCGTCTACACCGAGCGGATGCTGCGCACGCTCTGGACGGGATGGGAGCCCGAGCCGGTCGGTGACGCGCCCTCCGTCGGCATCAGCTACATGCCGATGAGCCACATGGCCGGGCGGACTTCCCTGTACAGCACCCTCGGCCTCGGCGGCATCACGGCCTTCACCGCATCCAGCGACATGTCCACCCTCTTCGAGGACATGGCCCTGGTCCGGCCGACCACCCTGCTGCTCGTGCCGCGCATCGCCGACCTGCTCCACCAGCAGCACCAGAGCGAACTCAGCCGCAGGCGCCCGGAGTTCACCGACCCCGACAGCCTGGACGCGGCGGTCCGGGCCGACCTGCGGGAGCGGGTGCTGGGCGGCCGGGTACGGCAGGTGACCTGCGGCAGCGCCCCGCTCTCCGCGGAGCTGAGGCGGTTCGTGGAGTCCTGCCTTGAGCTTCCCCTGCACGACGGCTACGGATCGACCGAGGCCGGCGTGCTGCTGTTCGACTCGCGGGTGCTGCGGCCCCCGGTGCTGGAGTACAAGCTCGTCGACGTACCGGAACTCGGCTACTTCACCACCGACCTGCCCCATCCGCGCGGCGAGTTGCTGGTCAAGACGCGGACCATCACCCCCGGCTACTACAAGCGCCCGGAGACGACCGCCCAGGTCTTCGACGCGGACGGCTTCTACAAGACCGGCGACATCATGGCCGAGACCGGGCCGGACCGGCTCGTCTACATCGACCGCCGCAACAACGTGCTGAAGCTGGCACAGGGCGAGTTCGTGGCCGTGTCACACCTTGAGAGTGTCTTCACCGACAGCCCGCTGGTCCGGCACGTCTACGTCTACGGCAACAGCGAGCGGGCCTTCCTGCTGGCCGTGATCGTACCGACCGAGCAGGCGATCGCCGGGGCCGGGAGCCACGACGAGCTGAGGCGACAGCTCGGGGAGTCGCTCCATCAGGTCGCCCGGCAGGCGGAGCTGGAGTCCTACGAGATCCCCCGCGACTTCCTCGTCGAGACCGAGCCGTTCAGCGTGGCCAACGGCCTGCTCTCGGACATCCGCAAGAACCTGCGCCCCCAGCTGAAGGACCGTTACGGCGACCGCCTCGAAGCCCTCTACACCGAGCTGGCGAGCGGCCGGGACGAGGCACTGCGCACCCTGCGCGAGGCCGGGCCCGGCCAGCCCGCGTTCGAGGCCGTCCGCCGCGGAGCCGCCGCGCTCCTCGGCTGCTCGCCCCAGGACCTGACCCCCACGGCGCGCTTCACCGACCTGGGCGTCGACTCGCTGTCCGCGCTGTCCTTCTCGGAACTGCTGCGGGACGTCTTCGACGTCGAGGTCCCGGTCGGCCTCCTGCTCGGCCCGGCGGGCACCCTGCGGGCGATCGCCGGCCACATCGAGACGGAGCGGGAGGCCGGCGCGCAGCGGCCCTCGTCCATCACCGTCCACGGCGCCGGCTCCACCGAGGCCCGCGCCACCGACCTCGTCCTGGAGAAGTTCCTCGACACCGAGACCCTGGACGCCGCCGCCCGGCTGCCGCGTCCCACCGGACGGCAGACCCCGCCGACCGTGCTGCTGACCGGGGCCAACGGCTATCTGGGCCGGTTCATGTGCCTCCACGCGTTGGAGCGGCTGGCCGAGAGCGGCGGCAGGCTGGTCTGCCTCGTGCGCGGACGCGACGCCGAGGACGCCCGGCGGCGCCTGGACGCCGCCTTCACCAGCGGCGACGCCGGCCTCCTGCACCGGTACGAGGAACTCGCGGCACGCCATCTCGACGTGCTCCCCGCGGATCTCGGGCAGGAGCGGCTCGGCCTCGACGAGGGCACCTGGAAGCGGCTGGCCTCGGACGTGGACCTCGTCCTCCACCCCGCCGCGCTGGTCAACCACGTCCTGCCGTACGACCAGTTGTTCGGCCCGAACGTCGCCGGGACCGCCGAGCTGATCCGGCTCGCCCTCACCGAGCGGATCAAGCCGATCACCTATCTGTCCACCGTCGGCGTGGCCACGCAGCTCGACCCGGCGCAGCTCGACGAGGGCGCCGACATCCGTGCCGTGAGCCCGGTCCGCGCCCTCGACGACACGGTCTACGCCTCGGGTTACGCGAACAGCAAGTGGGCCGGGGAGGTCCTGCTCCGGGAGGCCCACGACCGGTTCGGCCTGCCGGTCACCGTGCTGCGCTCGGACATGATCCTCACCCACACCCGCCACACCGGGCAGCTCAACGTGCCCGACATGTTCACCCGCCTGATGCTCAGCCTCGTGACCACCGGCATCGCACCGGTCTCCTTCTACCGCGCCGACGCCCCCGGGGACCGGCCGAGGGCCCACTACGACGGGCTGCCCGTGGACTTCGTCGCCGAGGCCGTCAACACCCTCGGCGCACGCAACACGGACGCCTACCTGTCGTACAACGTCGTCAACCCCCACGACGACGGGATCTCCCTCGACACCTTCGTCGACTGGCTGACGGAGGCGGGCCACCCGATCCGGCGCATCGACGACCACGAGGAGTGGTTCACCCGCTTCGAGTCCGCGCTGCGCGGCCTCCCGGAGGACCAGCGCCGCCACTCCATGCTCCCGCTGCTGCAATCGATCCGCCGGCCCGACGAACCGGTGAGCGGCTCCCTCATCCCGGCCGACCGCTTCGCACGAGCCGTCCACGAGGCGGACATCGGGGGCGGCACCATCCCGCACCTCTCGGCCGGCCTGATCACCAAGTACGTGACAGATCTACGGGGTCTCGGCCTGCTCGGGTAACCGGATGCGCGGCGGAGCCGCTGTGGCGGGGATGTCCTGGCGGACAGTCCTCTTCGGCAGCGGCTCTGCCGCCTGACCGAACGGCGTCGGGGCTGGAAGCCGGCGGCCCAGCACCGGGCGCGGGTCCCGTGGCGGCTCCGGACCGGCTCCGCCGGGTCCGCCTCGTCGCCTACGACGCCGTCCCTCTCCGGAAGTCGCTGTGGTGGATCAGTCGGACAGGGTCCGAGGAAGGACCAGACCGGCTTCGTACGCGGCGATGGCCGCCTCCACCCGGTTGCGGGCGCCCAGCTTCGCGAGGACCGCGCTGACGTGTGCCTTGACGGTGCCTTCGACGAGGTGCAGGCGGCCGGCGATCTCGGCGTTGGACAGTCCCGCTCCGAGTCCGGCCAGGACGTCGCGCTCCCGTTCCGTGAGCCGCTCCAGCGAGCGGTGGGGATGGGCCGCGCGGTGGGCGCGCAGCCGGGCGACGACCCGGCCGGCGGCGCGGGGGGAGAGGTAGGCTCCGCCGGCTCCCACCGCCCGTACCCCGTTGAGGAGTTCTCTCGGGTCGTCGGCTTTGAGGAGGAATCCGTCGGCGCCGTCCTCCAGAGCGCGGGCGACGTACTCGTCCTGGCCGAAGGTCGTCAGCATGATCACGCCGACCGGCGTCGGCTCGCGGTGGAGGCGTGCCGCCGCGGTCAGGCCGTCCAGTTTGGGCATCTGGATGTCCAGCAGGACGACGTCGGGCCGGTGCCGGCGGGTGAGTGCGATGGCCTCGTGCCCGTCCCCTGCCTCGGCCACCACTTCGATCCGCGGGTCCCTGGCGAGGATGGCCCGGATCCCCGCCCGGACCATCGCCTCGTCGTCGGCGACCACGACCCGGACCGGTCGGCTGCTCGGTGTCGGCTCTTTCACACGGCGAGCCTACGGCGCGATCAGCGGAGCACGTCCCTGACGAAGGTCAGGACGCTGCTGCCGTTCGTCCCATGGGCACCCGCGCTGCGGACTTCTAGCGTCGATTCCGCACCCCGCAGTCCACGACCCACACGAAAGAACTCTGTGATCACCATCCAAGGACTCACCAAGCGCTACGGCGAGACCCTCGCCGTGGACGAGCTGACCTTCGACGTCCAGCCCGGCCGGGTGACCGGCTTCCTCGGGCCCAACGGGGCCGGGAAGTCCACCACGATGCGCATGCTCCTGGGCCTGGACCACCCCACCCGGGGGCGGGCCCTGATCGCCGGCCGGCCCTACGCGGACCTGCGCCGGCCCCTGTGCGCGGTGGGGGCGATGCTCGACGCCCGCGCCGTCCACCCGGCCCGCTCCG
>NZ_JBTYMC010000367.1:0-5917 GCF_054880855.1 Streptomyces sp. S6
GGGCCTGCCCGGCTGGGTGGCCGCGCTGATCACGGCGGCGGTACTGGGCGTGGCCGCCTGGTCCCTGCGCGGCGCGGCCCGCCCCCACCACCCGGCCGCCGCTCCGGAGAACGGGTCGGAGATCCGCGTCCGGCACCGGGACGACGCCCTGCGCGGCCCCATGCCGACGGGCGCCCCCGGCGTCCCGTACCCGACCGCCGCCGCCCCGCTGCCGGAGAGCACCCCGGACCCCCGGCAGCGCCCGATCTGACACGGAAGCGTCTTCCAGGAGGCACTCATGAGCCGACCCCGCATCGTCGTCGTCGGAGCCGGCTTCGCCGGTTACCGCGCGGCACGTCACCTCTCCCGGACGGCACACGGCCGGGCCGACATCACCGTCCTCAACCCGACGGACCACTTCCTGTACCTCCCCCTGCTGCCGCAGGTCGCGACCGGTGTCCTGGAGCCGCGCCGGATCACGGTCTCCCTCCCCGGCACCCTGCGCGACGCCCGCCTCGTCCTCGGCGAGGCCGACCGCGTGGACCTCGACGGCCGGACCGTGCACTACCTCGACCCGGAGGGCGGTACGGGCGTCCTGCCGTACGACCGTCTGGTGCTCGCCGTCGGCAGCGTGAACAAGCTCCTGCCGGTCCCCGGCGTCGCGGAGTGCGCGCACGGTTTCCGCGGCCTGCCCGAGGCGCTGTACCTGCGGGACCACATCACCCGGCAGCTGGAGCTGGCGGCCGCGGCGGAGGACCCGGCGGCGCGCTGTACGTTCGTGGTGGCCGGCGCGGGCTACACCGGCACCGAAGTCACCGCGCAGGGCCGCCTGTTCACCGACGCCCTACAGCGTGCCCGCCCCCGCCACGAGGCCCTCACGGTCCGCTGGCTCCTCCTCGACACCGCCGCGCGCATCCTCCCCGAGCTGGACGAACGGCTCTCCCGCACGGCGACGCGGGTGCTGGGCGAACGGGGTGTGGAGGTGCGGACGGGCACGTCGGTGAAGGAGGCGAAGGAGGACGGGGTCCTGCTGTCGGACGGCGAGTTCGTGCCCACCCGCACCCTGGTGTGGCGCGTGGGGGTGCGCCCCGATCCGCTCGCCGAGTCCCTCGGGCTGCCTCTGGAGCGGGGCCGGATCCTCGTCGAACCGACCCTCCAAGTGCCGGGCAGGCCCGAGGTGTTCGCGTGCGGGGACGTGGCCGCCGTGCCCGACACGGAGCAGCCGGGCGAGTTCACCGCGATGACGGCCCAGCACTCCTGGCGGCAGGGGAAGGTGGCCGCGCAGAACGTGGCCGCGTCGTTCACCGGCCGCGAGCCGGCGCCGTACCACCACAAGGACTTGGGGTTCGTGGTCGACCTCGGCGGCGGTCAGGCGGCGGCCGATCCGCTGGGCCTGCCCCTGTCCGGGCTCCCGGCCGGCCTGGTCGCCCGCGGCTACCACCTCGCCGCCCTTCCCGGCAACCGGGCCCGCGTCGCCGCCGACTGGGTCCTGGACGCCGTACTCCCGCGTCAGAACGTCCAGTTGGGCCTGGTGCGCGCCGCGTCGGTCCCGCTCGACACAGCGTCACCGGAGCTGGCACGCACCCCGGCCCCGAAATCCGGTCGCTGAAGGTTTGACCAGGGAAATCCGGGCCACTCGGAAGTTGACGGGCACAAGCCCTTCACATACTTCTGAAAAATCGGGGCGTCAATCATGACGGACGGTGACTTACCCGGTCCCGCCGAGGTACTGGACCAAGCCCGGGAGCAGCTCGCGGAGTTGACCGGGACGGTCGCGGAGACCGTGTCGTCCTTCGAACGCACCGACTGCGGCTGGTCGTTGGAGATCGAGGTGCTCGAACTCGCCCGGGTCCCCGACACGATGAGCCTGCTGGCGGGTTACCGGGTCGAACTCGGCCCCGAAGGACAGCTCACGTCCTACCGGCGCGTCCGCCGCTACGAGCGCGGGCGTGCCGATCCGCACTGAACTTCCCCTCACCATGCGAGGAGGCATGGCCGACATGACGGTCGTCCCGGCACAGACCGGCGGTGGAGGCGGTACGAGTGGTCTCTACGACGTCCTGGAACTCGTCCTCGACCGGGGGCTCGTGATCGACGTGTTCGTGCGCGTCTCCCTGGTCGGCATCGAGATCCTCAAGATCGACATACGGGTCGTGGTGGCCAGCGTCGACACGTATCTGCGGTTCGCCGAGGCGTGCAACCGCCTCGATCTGGAGGCGGGGCCGCACCGCGACCCCGGACTGCCCGAACTCCTGGGCGAGATCACCGAGTCGGGGGCGCGCGGCAGGTCGAAGGGCGTGCTCTCGGGCGCGGCCGAGACGGTCACCGACGCGTTCCGGCAGGCCCGTGGCGAGAAGGAGCAGGGCTCCGAACCGAGCCCCCGCCGCAGGAGCACGGCCGCGCGCCGGAAGGAGGAGCAGGAGTGAGCACCTACGTCTACGGCATCGCCGCGCGTTCGCACCCGGCCCTCCCCGAGGGCGCCCAGGGCGTGGGCGATCCGCCGATGACCGTGCGTGTGCTGCGCCAGGGTCCGCTGGCGGTGCTCGTCAGCAACGCCCCCGAAGGGCTGCGGCCCAAGCGCCGGGACCTGCTCGCCCACCAGAACGTGCTGGTCGCGGCGGGTGAGCAGGGTTGTGTGCTGCCGATGCGGTTCGGGAGCGTCGCCCCGGACGACGCCGCCGTCACCGAGGTGCTCGCGGAGCGCGCCGAGCACTACCGGGAGCGGCTGCGGGCGCTGGAGAACAAAGTGGAGTACAACCTCAAGGCCAACCATCTGGAGGAGGCCGTACTGCACCGGGTGCTGGCCGACACCCCGGAGGTACGGGCCCTCGCCGAGGCCAACCGGCGTGCGGGCGGCGGTAGTTACGAGCAGAAACTGCGGCTGGGCGAGCTGATCGCGACGGCCGTGCGGGCCCGGGAGGCGGAGGACGCCGCCGCCGTCCGCACGGCCCTGGAGCCGCTCGCCACCGGCGTCGTCGTGGGCCCCGAGTCCACGGGCTGGCTGGCCAACGTGTCCTTCCTGGTCGACCGGGGCGCCTCGGCGGCGTTCGTGGAGGCGGTGGACGCGTTCCGCACGACGCACTCCCACCTGGAGGTGCGGCTCGGCGGCCCGCTGCCGCCGTACAGCTTCGTGGAGCCCGGACCGGAGTGACGGCGTGGGGCTGATCTCGGAGGTGCTGCTGTTGCCGTTCGCCCCGGTGCGCGGCAGCGCGTGGGTGATCGGGCAGGTGGTGCGGGAGGCGGAGCGCAGCTACGGCGACCCCGCCGCGATCCGTACCGAACTGGCCCGTCTGGAGCGGCTGTTGACGGACGGGTCGATCACGGCCGAGGAGTTCGACCGGGCGGAGGACGAACTCCTCGACCGGCTGGAGACGAGTACACGCACAGGCGACGGGACGCATCGATGAACCGAACGGCACGGGGCCCCGCGATCGGGGCCGGACATCCCGAGGAACCCGACGACACCCCCCGGAGCCCACGGTGACCATGGCGAGCCGGCTCCCCGAGCCCTACAACGGCACCGGCGGCGCCAACCTCGCGGACATCCTGGAACGCGTCCTGGACAAGGGCGTCGTCATCGCGGGGGACATCCGGATCAACCTCCTCGACATCGAACTCCTCACCGTCAAGCTCCGGTTGGTCGTCGTCTCCGTCGACAAGGCGAAGGAGATGGGTATCGACTGGTGGGAGGACGACCCGGCGCTGTCCACCCGGGCCCGCCGGGACCTGCTCGCCCGGGAGAACGCCGAGCTGCGGGCGCGGCTCCAGGTTCTGGAGGAGCCGTGAGCGGTCTGCGCTACGTCTACGCCGTCTGCCCGCCGTTCGACGCGCCGCTGCCGGCCGACCTCACCGGTGTCGTGGGCGAGCCGCCGGCCCGGCTCGTACACGGCTCGCTCGTCGCGGTCGTCAGCCGGGTCCCCGAGGACGTCTTCGGGCAGGAGCCGCTGCGCCGGCACCTGGAGGACCTGGAGTGGCTGACCGCGACGGCCCGCGCGCACGAACGCGTCGTCGACGCGCTCACCACCGTCACCGCTCCCCTGCCGCTGCGCCTGGCCACCGTCTTCCGGGACGACAGCGGCGTCCGCACGATGCTGGCGGAGGGCGAGGACCGGTTCCGGCGGGTCCTGGAGCGGATCGCGGGGCGGGCGGAGTGGGGGGTGAAGGTGTACGCCGTGCCGCAGCCGCCCCAGCGGGCGGCGGGCCCGGTGTCGGGGCGGGAGTATCTGCGGGAGCGGCGGCGCGCGGTCCTCTCCGACGAGGAGTCGTGGGACCGGGCGGAGCGGTTCTCCGCGCGGCTGCACGGCGCGCTGAGCGGGTACGCGGACGCGGTGCGCCTGCGCCCGCCGCAGAACTCCCGGCTCACGCCTGCCGGGCACAGCGACGGGCAGAACACCGGGCGGAACGTCTTCAACGCCGCTTTCCTCGTCCGGCGGGAACTCTCCGAAGGCTTCGTGGAGATCGCGGACGGCACGACGGACGGCCAGGCGGGGGTCCGGGTGGAGCTCACCGGCCCCTGGGCGGCGTACTCCTTCACGTCGGAGGCCGACTTGTGAGCGCGCTCGGACACCGCGAGGTCTCCCTCGTCGACCTGCTGGACCGTCTCCTCGCCGGGGGTGTCGTCATCACCGGCGACATCACCTTGTGCATCGCGGACGTGGACCTCGTCAGGATCGACCTCAACGCGCTGATCAGCTCGGTGACGGACCGCGTGCCGTCGCCCTGGGGGGAACCGGCATGAGTGAACGCCTGCACCTCGACCCCGACACGGTCGAACGCGACCTGGTCCGGCTCGTCCTGACCGTCGTCGAACTGCTCCGCCAGCTGATGGAGCGCCAGGCGGTCCGCCGCTTCGACCAGGGCGACCTCACCGAGGAGCAGGAGGAGCGCGTCGGCCTGACTCTGATGCTCCTCGACGAGCGGATGACGCAACTCCGCGAGCGTTACGGCCTGCGCCCCGAGGAGCTGAACCTGGACCTCGGTCCGCTGGGCCCGCTGCTCCCCCGGGAGCGCCCACGCTAGCCCGCCCTCTCCTGGCGCTCGGCCTCGTCCCTCACCAGCATGGACAGCAGCGACGCCACGGTCAGCCCCGCCTCAGCGGGGTGGCGCAGGACCTTGCCGGGGTCGATCTCGTAGTCGTTGGTCCGACCTCGGCGGGTGTGCGACAGATAGCCGTCCCGCTCCAGGTCCGCGATGATCTTCTGGACGGCCCGCTCGGTGAGCCGGCAGCGGGCCGCGATGTCCCGGATCCGGGCGTTGTGATTGTCGGCGATGGCCGCGAGGACCCGCGCGTGGTTGGTCACGAACGTCCATCCGGTGTGCGGCTCGGGCACTCCATCCACTCCACCCATGAGGCAATCCTAGGTCCCGCCGTTCACGTGTCCAAAAGACCGAATCGGTATTCCGGTATCGCCAGAAGCATCAGGCGAGTACCCGCGCAGCAGCAGTCATACCGATCTCTCCGGCAGCCTCAGCTCCGTCTCCGCACCCCCCTCGGGATGGTTGCGGAACGTCAGCTGCGCCTCCAGGAGCCGTGCCTGCCCGGTGGCGATGGTCAGTCCGAGCCCCGTCCCGCCGGTCCGCTCCCCCGTCCGGAACCGCTGGGGCCCGGAGGCGTGGAGGACCGCGAGGAGGTCGTCCGGGAAGCCGGGTCCGTGGTCCCGCACGCGGACGGCGGGCCCGTCGACGGTGACGACGACCGGCGCGGAGCCGTGCCGCAGCGCGTTCGCCGCCAGGTTCGTCAACACCCGCTCCACGCGCCGCGGATCGGTCGCCACCACGGCGTCCGCCACGACCTCGACACTCACCCCCTCCAGCCCCGACACCGCGCGCCGCGCGACGCTCCCGAAGTCGTGAGGCAGATGGAGCCGTAGCCGCAGGTGGGGGCCGGTGTCGTCGTATCGCGTGAACCACCACTGCGGCTCGTCGCCTTCCCAGTCCC
>NZ_JBTYMC010000368.1:0-5911 GCF_054880855.1 Streptomyces sp. S6
GTGGAGGGCGGCGCGTTCTCGACGTACGCCCTGAAGGAGATCACCGTCGGGGACGAGGTGGAGGTGATGACCCCGGCCGGCCGTTTCACGCTCGGACCGGAACGGGAGCCCAGCGCGGTGCGTGAGGGGCCGCAGCCGGGTAGGACTGATCCGGACGACCCCTCGCGCCCCCGGAAAAAGACAGGCAGACAGCTGACGATGACCGCCCCCCGGCACAGCAGCACCTCCCCGGCCCGCGCGCACGCCAGGGAGACCGCGATATGACCCACCTCGCCGTCATCGACATGCAGCACGTCTTCGCCGACCCCACCAGCCCCTGGGCCGCACCCCGCTACCGCGAAGCCGCGACCGGCGTACGGCGCCTGCTGCCCGCCTTCGGCGACGAGGTGACCTTCACCCGCTTCGTCGCCCCCGAGGAGCCGTCCGGCGCGTGGCGCGCGTACTACGCGCAGTGGCCGTTCGCCCTCCAGCCGCCGGACGCGCCGCTGTGGCATCTGACGGACGGCTTCTGCGACCTCGCCCCGCACGTCCTGGACTCCTCTGCCTTCGGCAAGTGGACCCCCGAACTCGCCGCCCGCGTCGCCCCGCACGGCCGGCTCGTCCTGGCCGGCGTCACCACCGACTGCTGCGTCCTGTCCACCGCCCTCGCCGCCGCCGACGCCGGCGTCGAGGTCCTCGTCGCCGCCGACGCCTGCGCGGGCGCCAACGACACGGCCCACGCGAAGGCACTGGACGTCCTGGACCTCTACCAGCCGCTGATCAAGGTGACGACGGTGGCGGGGGTGCTGGCGTTGCTGGGGCGGTGAGCGGGGGGCGCCTGTACTCGACTTGACGGACCGTCAGCTCTCCAGATACCGCAGGATCGCCAGCACCCGCCGGTTGTACCCGGTCGACCGCGACAGCCCCAACTTGTCGAAGATCGCGTTGAGATGCTTCTCCACCGCGCTCAGCGAGACGTGCAGCCGCTGCGCGATCGCCGCGTTCGTGTGCCCCTGGGCGAGCTGGTCGAGGACGTCGCGCTCCCGGGGCGTGAGCCGGGCCAGCGGATCGGTGTGCGTGGAGCGCACCACCAACTGCCGTACCACCTCGGGGTCGATGGCGGCGCCGCCCGCGTGGACGCGGTCCAGGGCGTCGAGGAACTCCTCGACCTGGGCGACCCGGTCCTTCAGCAGATACCCCACCCGCTCCACGCCCGCCGCGAGCAACTGGGCCGTGTAGTGCCGCTCGATGTGCTGGGACAGCATCAACACCCCGACCTGCGGCCACCGTCGACGGATCTCCAGCGCCGCCCGCAGCCCTTCGTCCGTGTGCGTCGGCGGCATCCGGATGTCGAGGACGACGACATCGGGCCGCTGCCGCGCGATCGCCGCCGGCAGGGGAGCGGCGTCGCCGAACGCCCCCAGCACCTCGTGCCCCTCCTCGACGAGCAGCCGGACGAGCCCCTCGCGCAGCAGTGTCGAGTCCTCGGCGAGCATCAGGCGCACGGCAGCTCCGCGGTGATCGTGGTGGGTCCCCCGGCGGGGCTGTCGACGTCCAGCGTGCCGTCGAGCGCGGCCACCCGTCCCCGCAGCCCGCTCAGGCCGCTGCCCTGGGGATCCGCGCCGCCCGTCCCGTCGTCCCGGATCCGCACCGCCAGCACCGAGCCGTACAGCGCCACCCGGACGGACACCGCCGTCGCCCCCGAGTGCTTGGCCGCGTTCGTCACGGCCTCCGACACGACGAAGTACGCGGCGGTCTCGACCGGCCTCGGCAGCGCCCCGGCGACGTCGAACTCCGTGCGGACGGGGAGGGCGCACCGCTCGGACACCCCGCCCAGCGCCTCCTCCAGACCCAGGCTGTCCAGCGCCGACGGATAGACGCGCCAGGTCACCTCACGCAGTTCCGCGAGGAGGGCCTGGCACTCCTCGTGGGCCTGGAGCAGCAGGGCCTCGGTCCGCTCGGGCGCACGGCCCCGGCGGACCCGGCCGAGCAACATGCCGAGCGCCACCAGGCGTTGCTGGATCCCGTCGTGCAAGTCCCGCTCGATCCGGCGGCGTTCGGCGTCCACCGCGTCGACGACCGCCGCCCGGCTGGCTGCCAACTCGTCGATGCGCAGCCGCAGCAGCTCGGGACCGGACGGACCGAAACACTCGCCGGCCAGCCGCGCGTCCAGCCGCCCGAGCGAGCGCAGCCCCTGGAGGTCGAGGAAGAGCAGGACGCCACCGAGGACGGCCTGCCCCGCCAACTCGCCCCAGCCCAGCCGCCCTTGCACCATCCCGCGCAGCAACAGCGCCACCAGCGCGGCACCGAGGACCAGCAGCCCGACGACGGCCGCGCACACCAGCCCCACGACCGACCGCAGCGCCAGATACCGCCGGATCTTCCCGTCCGACACCGCGTAGTCCCCGGGGAAGTTGTCCCCGAAGAAGAACGACCGGCGGGACTTCTCGACTGCTGCCCACCGACGGGCCGTCGGCGCCACCGGCAGCACCAGCAGACCGGGCAGCGCCGTCACGCATCCCAGCAGCGTCCCCACGCTCCGCCGCACCAAGTACCCCCGCACAGCAGCCGACCCTAGCCGAACGGACATCAACCACGCCTGTGCAGGCCCTGGTTGCGGGTCCGCACCCGCGACCAGACGTACCCGGCGAAGGCGACGGCCACCAGCGCCAGCACCACCTTGGACAGCACCCCGACGTACGTCTCCACCATTTCCCACCGGTCGCCCAGCCAGTAACCCGCCGTCACCAGCACGGAGTTCCAGAACAGGCTGCCGAGCGTGGTCAGCGGCACGAACACCGCGAGCGGCATGCGCTCCACCCCGGCGGGTACGGAGATGAGGCTGCGGAAGATCGGCACCATCCGCCCGAACAGCACCGCCTTCGTGCCGTGCCGCGCGAACCACGCCTCCGTGCGCTCCAGATCCGACACCTTCACGAGCGGCAGCCGCGCCCACAGCGCGTGCATCCGCTCCCGGCCGAACAGCGCGCCGATCCAGTACAGCGCGACGGCCCCGACGACCGAGCCCAGCGTCGTCCAGAACAGCGCCGACGCCAGGCTCAACACCCCTTGCCCCGCCGCGAACCCGGTGAGTGGCAGGATCACCTCGCTCGGCAGCGGCGGGAAGAGGTTCTCCAGCGCGATGGCCAGCCCCGCCCCCGGCCCGCCCAGCGTGTCGACGAGGTCGGCGGCCCACCCCGCGATCCCGCCGGCGGGCTGTTGGGGCAGGGCCGAGAACATCAGACGCATACGGGTCTCCAAGCGGGCGAGCGATCCGGCCGAGGCAGTCGCCCCGACCGCTCACCACGCTAGAAACCGCAGGTCGATGCCGGTACGGGGGTTTCCGTACGGTCACCCTGCGGGAAACCTCACCCCTCGGCGGGTGCCGTCAGCCCGCGCGCCAGCGCCGCCCGCTGCAACGGCAGGACCTCCGTGTGCAGCGCCCGCCCGCGTTCGGTGAGGGACACGAACACCCCGCGCCGGTCCGTCGCGCACACCGAGCGCTCGACGAGGCCGTCCTTCTCCAAGCGGCCGATCAGCCGGGACAGGGCGCTCTGGCTGAGGTGGACGCGGCCGACCAGGTTCTGCACGCGGCACTGGTCGCCCTGGCGGGGGGTCTCGGTGGCGAGCAGGTCGAGGACCTCGAAGTCGCTGGCTCCCAGGCCGTGCGGGTGCAGGGCGCGGTCGATCTCGCAGAGCGTGCGGGCGTGCGTTGTCAGGATGTCCCGCCAGCGGTCCTCAAGGGCCGCCGGGGTCGCGTTCGCTGCCATGAACCGACCGTAACACCGAAATGAAGTGTCAATGTCCGTGCAACTTGTGCGGGTGCATGTACATGGTGGGTGCAGGTGTCAGGAGGCGGGGTCCTGGAGCAGGCCGACGAGGTTTCCGTCCGCGTCCTTCACCGACGCGATCAGCCGTCCGTTGCCGACGTCCTGCGCGTCCTGGAGCATTTCCGCGCCGGCCGCGAGCAGCGCGGCGAGACGCTCGTGCAGGTCGGTGACGTGCCAGTACGGGACCGGGCCCGTCATGCCCTTCGCGTGGCCGTTCGGGTCGAGGCCGACGTCCTGGCCCGCCGCCTTGTAGCCGACGTAGTAGGGGGTGTCCGCGTACGGCTCGGTGCCGAGCAGCGCGCCGAACACGGCCTTCGCGGCGGTCAGGTCCTTCACGGGGTAGATGATCGTCTGCAGTCCGGCGGACATGGGGTGCTCCTCGCGTTCTCGGCTGGTGCTGTACTCCCACGCTAGGCCGGGCGCCGGAGATCCGCTTCTCCGATCCTGACCGGTCTTGGCGGCCGTGCAGGAGAGGGGGCACAAAAGAGACACGGTCACAAAAATGGCCGACGCGCAAAAGAGAGAGGGGCACGAGCTCCCCGCGGCCCGTGCCCCTCACCGCTCTCAACCCCTCAGCTTGTTCTTTATGGTCTGACCTGGTCACGTTCGGCGATGGTCTCGGGCCGCCTGGCCCCGCTTTGCCCACGTCGTAGCGGGTGGCGGGACGACTGTTCTTCGAGCCGAGCGGTCTGCCGGGGCCGGGCCGGTTGGGTTTCGGTGCACGGGCCGGGCAGGGCAAGATCGGGCGGAGGTTCCTGAACCCCCGGCGGACTCGGGCGGGAGTGAGCCGACCGGGCTCGGCCGGCTTCTCCCCGGGGCGGTGGAAGTCCGCGGCCAGCGGCCGGGCGAGGCGAAGTTGGGTGTGGGCCGCGATGACCCAATGCCGCGAAGTTAAGGGCCCGGAGGGGATGTCAAGGCATCGGGCAGGGTGATCTTGTACGTATTCGGCGCGGTGCGGGTTAGCAGGCTGTTGCGGGTCCAGAGGCAGAGTTGAGAAGTGAGGTTCCTGCGAGCTTGGGGTGCCGTGAGCCCCATGTGGTCGGCGAGGTCGTGGGCGTGCATGGGTTGGTTGGCGTGCGCGGCAAGGATCTGGCAGAGCCGGTCCCAGGGGCTGGATGCCTTGCGGCCTGGATCCTGTGCTGTCGGGAGAGCGGGTGTCTGGACCGTGATGTCGATGGCAGTGATGGGGGTGCTGCCGCGGGGGCGTTGGTCGCGGTTCCAGGTGTGGTAGCGCGAGATTCCGCGCTTCGCGATGCGGGTGGAGGTCCGTGGGCGGCGTTTGGGGAGCAAGGCGTGCAGGAGACGGGTGCCGATGTGCCCGACCAGGTCCGCCTGGGCATCGCGTCCGGTGGTCGCTGTCGGGTGGACGGTGAGGGCGATGGTGTCGCGGGCGGCCTCCAGGGCGATGATGAAGGCGGCGCGGTCCGGGTCGGTGCCAGGCTGGGTCTCCACGGCTGTGACCATGACGGACCGCAATGCCTGGTAGAGGGCGAGCAGTCCCCATACTTCCTGGGCGAGTCCGGCAGGATCCTTCGAGCGCAGGACGCGGCCCTTGAGGAGTGTGTGACGCAGTGCCAGATAGGTGCACTCGATCTCCCAGCGCTCGTGGTACAGGCGGACGAGCTGGTGGGCGGGGTCGGTACGGTGGTCGGTGAGCGTGGTCAGCAGCCGGTAGGTCTCGCCGAAGGTGCTGCCGTCGGCGGTGCGGGTGCGGATCTCGGCTTCGATGACGCGCAGGGTGAGGCCAGCGATGCGCGTGAGGTAGGAGCCGTCGGGCAGTAGCGTCAGGATCGGCGGATGCCGACGGCTGGTGCAACGCACCAGGAACTGTGCGCCGCGGCGGGCGACCTGTGCGAGCAGGTCATTGGTGTGGAAGGCGCGGTCAGCCAGTAGCAACATGTCCGTGGTCAAGTTTGACGTCAGCTGCTGCGCGTAATGCGTCTCGCTTCTGGCCACGGGGCCGAAGGCTGCCGCGATCAGGCCGCGGGTTCTGAGGTTCCCCCTGCTGGCCGGGCAGCTTGATACTGGGACGGATGGTCCCGGAGGAAGCAGTCACAGGTAGTGAGTAGCAAGAGCAACATGAGTAAGCGGTACACGGCCGA
>NZ_JBTYMC010000369.1:0-5893 GCF_054880855.1 Streptomyces sp. S6
CCGCGCTGCGTGCGGCGGCCGGGGCGGGTTCCGGCGTCCCCACCGGCAAGGAGGCGCTGCTCGCCGCGATGCGCGGCTACGTCCGCGAACACCTCGCCGACCCCGCGCTGACCCCGGAGGCGATCGCCCGCCGCCACCGCGTCTCCCCCCGCTACACGGCCGACCTCTTCGCGGCCGACGGCACCTCCCCCGCCGCCTTCATCCGCACCGAGCGCCTCCGCGCCGCCCACCTCCTCCTCACCGACCCCCGCTACACCGACCTCACCGTCTCCGCCACCGCCGCCCGCTGCGGCTTCAGCGACCGCACGACGTTCACCCGCGCGTTCGTACGAACCTACGGGCGCACCCCGGCGGAGCTACGACGGGACGTGACGGCGGGCCGCCCGCCGGCAGGCTGACGCACCCTGCCGAACGACCGACGGAAGGTGCTCGGCAGCAGGCGGACGCCCCATGCCGGAGAGCCGACGAGCAGACCCCGGCGGAACTACGACAGGACACAACGGCAGGCCGCCCGCCAGAAGACTGACGCAACCTGCCGGACAACCGACAACGGCCGACGCCCTGCGCTGGAGGGCTGAGGGCCCGCCCGCCGGAGCACTGACAGCCCTCGCCGGAGAGCCGACGGACGGACCCCGGCGAAACTACGACGGGACACGACGGCCAGCCGCCCGTCAGGAGGCTGACGCAACCTGCCGGACAACCGACAACGGCCGGCGGAAGGCGCTCGGCAGCAGGCGGACGACTCGCGCTGCACGGCCGACGCCCTTCGCCGGAGCACTGACAGCCCTCGCCGGAGAGCCGACGGACGGACCCCGGCGAAACTACGACGGGACACGACGGCCAGCCGCCCGTCAGGAGGCTGACGCAACCTGCCGGACAACCGACAACGGCCGGCGGAAGGCGCTCGGCAGCAGGCGGACGACTCGCGCTGCACGGCCGACGCCCTTCGCCGGAGCACTGACAGCCCTCGCCGGAGAGCCGACGGACGGACCCCGGCGGAACTACGACGGGACACGACGGCCAGCCGCCCGTCAGGAGGCTGACGCGACCTGCCGAAGAGCCGACGCCCGCCCGCCGGAGGGCTGAGGGCCCGCCCTCAGTAGCGCTGACGCCCTCGCCGGAGGGCCGTCGGCCCCGTCCGGTGCAGCGGTGGCGGCCGGTCCGGCGAACGTGCCGGCACGGCCCCCGCGCACGTGTCGGGAAAAACGCCGCAGCCCCGTGCGCACAACGCCGCACCGCCCCCGCCGCCGCCCCCTACCGTCGGGGCACTTCGCGCAATCTCGTCCGGCAGGAGCCCCCGAGTGCCCAACACGTACCGTGTCGCCGCCGTCCAGGCCGAGCCCGTCTGGCTGGACGCCGACGCCACCGTCGAGAAGACCATCGCCCTCATCGAGGACGCCGCCGCGCAGGACGTGGAACTGCTGGCGTTCCCCGAGACCTGGATCCCGGGCTACCCCCTGTTCCTGTGGCTCGGGGCGGTCGCGGGACAGGTGCCGTACGTCGCCCGCTACCACGCGAACTCCCCGACCGTGGACGGCCGTCACCTCACCGCCGTCCGGCAGGCCGCGCGCCGCAGCGGTGTCACCGTCGCGCTGGGATACAGCGAGAAGGACCACGGCAGCCTGTACATGGCGCAGACCCTGATCTCGCCCGACGGGGACGTCCTGCTGCACCGCCGCAAGCTGAAGGCCACCCACGTCGAGCGCAGCCTCTTCGGGGAGGGCGACGGCAGTCACCTGAAGGTCGTCGACACCCCGCTCGGCCGGGTCGGCGCCCTCAACTGCTGGGAGCACCTCAACCCGCTCAACCGGTACGCCCTGTACGCGCAGCACGAGCAGGTGCACATCGCCGCCTGGCCGGCGTTCGGCCTCTACAAGAACGTCGCCTATTCGCTCGGCGCCGAGGTCAACATGGCCCTCACGCAGTCCTACGCCCTCGAAGGGGGCTGTTACGTCATCGCCGCCACGCAGGTGATCAGCGAGCGGGGCATCGAGATCTTCGCGACCACGGACGAGCAGCGCGCCCTGCTCACCGCCGGCGCGGGCAGCTCCCGTATCTTCGCCCCCGACGGCAGCCCTGTCGGCAAGCCTCTCGACGAGCACGCCGAGGGCCTCCTGATCGCCGACATCGACCTCTCCCTGATCGACCTCGCGAAGAACGGCGCCGACCTCGCCGGCCACTACTCCCGCCCCGACGCGACGCGCCTGCTGCACGACGACCGGCCCACGTCCGTCGTCCTGCGCCCCGGCGGGGCCCCGGGCCCGTACTTCCCGGCCCTGGACGAGCCCGCGGGCGAGCCGCTGGCGGGCTGAACCCGCACAGACTCCGGGGCCGGCACCGCTGTGTGCGATGCCGGCCCCGGAGTCTGACGTGTTACGGCCGGTCGAGGACGATGGAGTTCACGGGGCCCAGGTCGACCCAGTAGGCCCAGCCCGGGTCCATGTCGAAGTCGCAGTTGACGCCGTTGTAGCCCTTGCAGAGGTGGGCGTGGGCGCCGCCGGTCTGGTTGTTGTAGACCCAGTGCCAGCCGGTCTGGTTGCGGAGGTTGTGTGCCCCGTAGCTCCAGTACGAGTTGGTGGGGCTGGTCTGGGTGTCACCCGGGTTCACCCCTTCCGGGAAGATGCACACCGACCCGGCGGCGCAGGTTCCCCAGGAGTCGGCGGCGGGCTTCGCCTCCGCCGTGCCGACGCTCAGCACGGCCGCAGTGGCGGTCGCGACCGCGACGGCGAACGCACCTCTGATGCTCTTGCGCATGGTCTTCTCCTCCCGTTCGGCGCCCTTCGGTCAGCGGGCGCGGCGGGAGCCTATCGGGGTGTCAGGGGCGCATTCGAACACTTCGACCCGTTTCGAAACGTCCGTCCGGACGCCCCGAGCGCGGCCCCGGTTCGTCACCGGGGCCGCGCTCGGGTTCGGGTCGTGGTCAGAAGGGGTAGTGCGCCTGCTGCGTCGCGATCGTCACCCACCGCGTGTTGGAGAAGGCCTCGATCCCCCAGCGTCCCCCGAACCGCCCGTACCCGGACGCCTTGGTGCCGCCGAACGGGGCCTGCGGTTCGTCGGCGACGGACTGGTCGTTGATGTGGACGATGCCGGTGTGGATCCGGCGGGCGACGCGCAGCCCGTGGGTGGCGTTCTCGGTGATGATGCCGCAGGTCAGCCCGTTCTCGGTGTCGTTGGCGAGGGCCACGGCCTCGTCGTCGGTCCGGAAGGTGCGCAGCACGCAGACCGGCCCGAAGCTCTCCGTGTGGTGGAGCCGTGCGTCGTCGGGCACGCCGGTGAGGACGGTCGCCGGGTGGACGGCGCCCTCCGGCTCACCCCCGCCCACGAGGACCTGCGCGCCCTTGGCGACGGCGTCGTCCACCAGCTCGGCGACCCGCCGGGCCGCGTCCTCGCTGACGAGCGGGCCGATGACGGTGTGCGGGTGGGCGGGGTCGCCGGCCTGGAGGGAGGCCGCCTTGGCGGTGAACTTGCGGGTGAACTCCTCGGCGAGGGACTCGTGGACGAGGATCCGGTCGCCGGACATGCAGATCTGTCCGGCGTTCATGAACACGCTGAACGTGACGGCGTCGACGGCGTAGTCGACGTCCGCGTCGTCGAGGACGAGCACGGAGTTCTTCCCGCCCAGCTCCAGCACGGCCGGCTTGAGGTGGCGGGCCGACAGCTCGCCGATGATCCGGCCGACGCCGGTGGAGCCGGTGAAGTTGACGGCGCGCACCCGGGGGTCGGCTATGAGCGCCTCGGCGACCTCGGCGGCGTCCGCGCGGTCGTTGGTGACGACGTTGAGGACGCCGTCGGGGAGCCCGGCCTCGCGCAGGACGTCCGCGACGAGCAGCCCGCAGGCGATCGGCGCGTCCTCGCTGGGCTTGACGACGACGGTGTTGCCGGCGGCGAGGGGCGCGGCGACGGCCCGCACGCCGAGGATGACGGGCGCGTTCCAGGGGGCGAACGCGGCGACCACGCCGAGGGGTTCACGGATCGCGAGGCCGAGCGCGCCCTGTTCCTGGGCGGTCAGCACGTCACCGCGCGGCGCGGTGACCGCGGCGGCGGCCTCGCGCAGGATGTTCGCCGCGAGGAACACGTTGAAGTACGCCCAGGGCCGGGCCGCGCCCGCCTCGCGGGCCATCACGTCGGCGACGTCCTCGGTCCGGGCGTCCAGCAGGTCCGCCGCCTTGAGGAGGATCGCCCGCCGGGCGAAGGGGGCGAGCGCGGCCCACTCCTCGAACGCGGCGTGGGCCGCGTCCACGGCCCGCGTCACGTCCTCGGGTCCGCCGGCGGCGACGGTCGCGTACACCTCGCCGGTGTAGGGCTCGACGTCGTGGGTGGTGCGTCCGGAGGCGGCGGGCACGTCCTTGCCGCCGATGAGGAGGTGTCTGGTGAGGGTCATGGGTGCGGCTCCTTAAGTCGTCGTTGAATCAGGAGAGTTGGGCGTGGGCGTCGGCCGGGAGTCCGGCGACGGCGGCTTCGACGCGGGCGGCGGCCTTGCCCATGGCGTCGTGCTCGTGGGCGGGCAGGTCCCACTGTTCGATGTCCCGGATGCCCTGCGGTCCGAGGCGTACCGGCACGGTGAGGGAGGTGCCGTGCACGCCGTACTCGCCCTCCAGGGCCACCGAGGCGGGCAGGAGCGTGCCGGAGCCGGTGGCCATGGCCTCGATCATGCGGGCGGTGCCGAGGCCCGTCGTCCAGGTGGAGGTGCGGCCGGAGTCGAGGGAGACGTGCCGGGTGTACCAGGTGTCGGCGTACTCCTCGGCCGCGCGGCGCTGCTCCTGTGTCAGCTCGACGGCCTCGCCGCGCACGGTGATCCTGCTGTACAGCGGCACCTGTCCCTCGCCGTGCTCGCCGAGCATCCACGCGTCGACGTCCTTGACCGGGACGCCGAGGGCGAGGCCGATGCCGGTGCGCAGGCGGAGGCTGTCGTTGAGGGTGTAGCCGATCAGCCGGTGCCGGGGCAGCCACCCCTGGCGGTGGGTCCAGGTCAGCAGCGGGTCGACGGGGTTGGTCAGCATCAGCACCACCCCGCCGAACCGCTCCCCCGCCTCCCGCAGGGGGCGCAGGCAGTCGCCGACGATGCGCGCGTTGTCGGCGAGGAACACGGAGCGCGAGGAGTTGAGCCGCAGCGGCACGGCCGCGCTGAGGACGACGACGTCGGCGTCGACGGCGTCCTCGGGGGTGCCGCCGCGCACGGTGTCCGGGGTCGCGCCGAGACCGAGGGCGTTCTCCAGGTCCATGGTGTGGCTGGTGATCATGTGCGGGCGGGTGTCGACGAGGACGATCTCGTACGTGCCCTGCGCGGACAGCAGGTTGAACGCGGCCGAGGAGCCGATACCGCCGGCGCCTCCGATGATGACGACCTTCACTCGGGTGTCCTTCGGATTCAGTGGTGATGGAGGGTCAGGAGCTGTAGGTGGGGTCGGCCTCGACGGCGACCTCCAGGACGAGCGGCTCCCGGCGCTCCGCGAGCGTGGGGATCACCTTGTCCAGCGCGGACAGCAGGCTCGCGTGGTCCTCGACGCGCTCGGCGGGGCAGCCGAGGCCCCGCGCGAGGGTCGACACGCTCAGCTCGGCGAAGGCGGGCCAGGCCGGGGCCGGGGCCCCCTCCCGCTCGGAGAGCCGGTCCATGATCGCGTAACGCCCGTTGGCGAGGACCACGAAGAGCACGCCCACCCCGTAGTGGGCCGCGCTCCACAGGGCCTGCACGGAGTACAGGGAGGAGCCGTCGCCGAGGACCGCGATCACGGGCCGTTCGGGCAGCGCCCGGCGCACGCCGACCGCCGCGGGCAGCGCGAACCCGAGTCCGCCCATGGCGGCGCTGAGGAAGCCGAGGGGGGCGCGGGCGGGCAGCAGGGCGTGCAGGGCGGGCCGGCTGGAGGGGGTCTCCTCCACGACGACCGTGTCGGGG
>NZ_JBTYMC010000370.1:0-5873 GCF_054880855.1 Streptomyces sp. S6
GACAGCGGCAGGGCGACGGCGTCCGGTGCGGGGGCGGCCGGCGCCGGCGCGGGTCCGGCCGGCGGCTCTTCCAGGATGACGTGGACGTTGGTGCCGCTGATCCCGAACGAGGAGACGGCCGCGCGTGCCGGGCGTCCGCGCTCGGGCCACGGCATGCTCTCGGTGAGCAGCCGGATGTCCCCCGCCGCCCAGTCGACGTGCGGTGTCGGCGCGTCCACGTGGAGGGTCCTGGGCAGGGTGCGGTGGCGCATCGCCTGGACGACCTTGATGACGCCGCCGACTCCGGCGGCGGCCTGCGCGTGCCCGATGTTGGACTTGAGGGAGCCGAGCCAGAGGGGTTCCCGGCGGTCCTGTCCGTACGTCGCGAGGAGCGCCCCCGCCTCGATGGGGTCGCCGAGCCGGGTCCCGGTGCCGTGCGCCTCGACGGTGTCCACGTCGTCCGGTCCGAGGCCGGCGTCCTTCAGGGCGAGCCGGATCACCTCGCGCTGCGCGGTGCCGCTGGGTGCGGTGAGGCCGTTGGAGGCGCCGTCCTGGTTGACGGCCGAGCCGCGCAGCACGGCGAGCACGGGGTGTCCGGCGCGGCGCGCGGCGGAGAGCCGTTCGAGGACGACGAGACCGGCGCCCTCGGCCCAGCCGGTGCCGTCGGCGGCTGCCGCGAACGGCTTGCACCGCCCGTCCTCGGCGAGCGCCCCCTGTTTGCTGAACTCCAGGAACCCTTGCGGCGTTCCCATGACGGCGACCCCGCCGGCGAGGGCGAGGGCGCACTCGCCGCGCCGGACCGCCTGGGCGGCGAGGTGGAGGGCGACGAGGGAGGAGGAGCAGGCGGTGTCGACGGTGAGGGCGGGTCCGCGCAGGCCGAGGGTGTAGGCGATCCGCCCGGAGGCGACGCCGCCCTGGACGCCGGTGGCGAGGTAGCCCTCCAGTTCGCGGGGGACTCGGCCGGCGTCGCTGATGTAGTCGTGGAGCATCAGCCCGGCGTACACGCCGACCTGCCGGCCGCGCAGGGCGGCGGGGTCGACGCCCGCGCGTTCCAGGGCCTCCCAGGCGAGTTCGAGGAGCAGCCGGTGCTGGGGGTCGGTGGCGAGGGCCTCGCGGGGTGAGATGCCGAAGAACTCGGCGTCGAAGTCGGCGGCGTCGTGGAGGAATCCGCCCCGCCGGGTGGCGGAGTGCGTGTGGAGCCGCTCCAGGTCCCAGCCCCGGTCCTCGGGGAACCCGGAGATCGCGTCGGTCTCCTCGGCGACGAGCCGCCACAGGTCGTCGGGGGTGGTGACGCCGCCGGGGTAGCGGCAGGCGAGTCCGACGAGGACGACGGGGTCGTCGTCGGCGGCGGCGGTCGCCGGTGCGGCCGTGGCCGGCTCCGTGGGGGTGTCGGCGAGTTCGCCCCGGACGTAGGCGGCGATGGCCCGCACGGAGGGGTGGTCGAAGACGAGGGTGGTGGGCAGGCGCAGGCCGACGGCGGCGGCGACGCGGTCGCGCAGGCGGACGGCGTCGGCGGAGGTGAGGCCGTGCTCGCGCAGGGCCCGGTCCGGGGCGACGGGGGTGGACTCGCCGAGCACCGCGGCGACTTCGCGGGTGACGACGTCGAGGAGGGTGCGGTCGAGGTCGGTGCCGGTGAGGTCGGCCCTGGCGGGGAGCTGCTGCGGTGCGGCGGACCGCAGGGCGGTGACGAGGGTGGCGCCGGGGCGGCTCAGGGCGACGTCGAGGGCGTCGCGGATCCGGCGGTCGGTGAGCCCTTCGGCGAGGACCAGGGTGGTCCCGGCGGCGGTGACGGTCGAGCCGGTGACGGTGACGGGGGTGCCGTCCTCGGTGAGGCGGGCGCCGTGGCCGTCGGTGAGGTGGGCGGTGAGGAGGCCGACGAGGCGGGGGTCGTCCCCGGTGACGGTCACGGCCTGTCCGGCGTACGACCGCAGCGGGGTCGCGCCGGGAACGGGCACCGACGCGCCGCCCGCCTCGACGAGTTGCAGCCCTTCGTGGGTGCCGGGGACGCCGAGGAGCCGGCCGGGGAGGTCGGGCAGGAAGCGGCGGAGCACCTTGCCGGTGGCCGTCTTGGGCAGGGCGGCGACGGCCCTGATCTCCACCGGCACCTTGAAGTAGGCGAGTTCGCGGCGGCAGCGGGCGAACAGGTCGGCGCAGTCCACGCCGTCCGGACCCGGCACCACGAGCGCGGCCGGGACCTGTCCGAACTCCTCGTCGTCCCGGCCGTACGCGGCGGCGTCGCGGACGCCGGGCGCCTTGAGGAGGACGGCCTCGATCTCGGTGGGGTGGAGGTTCTCGCCGCCCCGGATGATGACGTTGTTGCGGCGGCCGGTGATCCACAGGTAGCCGTCGGTGTCGCGGCGGGCGAGGTCGCCGGTGTGGTACCAGCCGCCCTTGAGCGCCTCGGCGGTGGCCTCGGGCCGGTTGTGGTAGCCGAGCATCACGTTGGGGCCCTTGACCCAGATCTCGCCCTCGGTGCCCGTGGGCACGTCGGTGCCGGTCTCGGGGTCGACGACGCGCAGGTCGAGGCCGGGCAGCGGGAGGCCGCAGGAGCCGGGGCGGGGTGCGCCGCCGGGCCGCATGGTGGCCATGGGGCCGCTGGTCTCGGTGCAGCCGTAGTTGTCGGTGAGCCGGACGCCGAACGCGGCCTCGAACGACTCGGCGAGCGCAGGGGTGGTGACGGCTCCGGCGACGAAGGAGACGCGCAGCGCGGGCAGGGTGAGCCCTTCGGTGCCGGCCGCGTGGACCAGGTTGTGGTACATCGTGGGCACGCCGACGAGGAAGCTGTAGGGGCGGGCGCGGAGTTCGGCGAGGACCTCGTCGGCGGCGAACCCGGGGACGAGGTGCGCGGAGGCGCCGACGGCGGTCACGGCCATGACGCACAGGTTGTGGGCCAGGGAGTGGAAGAGGGGCAGCGGCCACAGCATCGTGTCGTCCGGGGACAGTTCGATGATCGGCGTGTAGCAGGTGGCGACGTTCCACAGGACCGCGCGCAGGGTCGACAGGACGCCCTTGGGGAGGCCGGTGGTGCCGGAGGTGTAGAGCAGGAACGCGGGTTCGTCGAGGCCGAGGTCGTCGCGGGGCCCGGTGGCCGGGTCGCGGGTGACGATCGCCTCGTATCCCTCGCCGCTGTCGTCCACGACGATGACGTGCCGGTCGCCGGGCGGCAGGGCGGCGTGGACCTGCTCGGCGTGGGCGGTGTCGGTGACGACGGCGAGGGCGTCGCTGTCGGTGAGGACGTGGGCGAGTTCCGCGTCGGAGGAGTGCGGGTTGAGGGGGACGCCGACGCAGCCCGCCCGGTTCACGCCGAGGTAGCTCTCCACGATCTCCACGCGGTTGCCGAGGAGGATCGCCACCCGGGATCCCCTCGGCAGTCCGAGTCCCGCCAGGTGGCCGCCGAGGCGGGCCGTGCGGCGCTCCAGGTCCGCGTAGGTCACCGCGCGCCGGGCGTCGGAGAACGCGGTCTTCGTGCCGCGCGTCGCGGCGTGCCCGCGCAGCAGTTCGGGCAGCGGTCGGACCAGGTCGCTCGATGTCTCGGGCATCTGTGGCTCTGTCTCCCGGTGCGGTCGTGAATGGGCTCTCCCGTCAATGATCCGGCACTGACGGACGGAACGCGTGGGGCGCCCCCCGGTGGGGAGGTGCGGTCAGTGTTTCGGCGTCAGGTGGAAGATGCAGCTGTGGGGGATGTCGAGTTCGGTGCGGTCGTGCAGGCGCCACGGGGAGCGGGCGAAGACGTCCTCCCATTCGCTCGGGGAGGGGATGTACTGGTCCATGAGGGCGTGGGTGTACTCGAAGCCGAGGGAGAAGACGGGGGCGGCGGCGTCGTTGCTGAGTTCGGAGCGGTAGGTGTCGCTGAGGAGGAAGCGGCGGACGTCGGGGAACGCCTCGCGCAGCCGGCCGAGGGAGGCGACGCAGTCCTCCAGGGGCCACAGGTCGTGGCCGAGGAAGAAGGAGAAGACGAGGTCGACGCCGGGGTGGCGGTCTTTTTCCAGGCGGGAGATGTCGCCGTGGACGATCTCGACGCGGTCGGTGAGTCCGGCGTCGGCGACGGCTTTGGTGGCGACCTCGACGGCGTCCTCGTCGATGTCGATGCCGACGAACCTCTTGTCGGGGTGGCGCTGGGCGAGCCGGATGACGCGGCGTCCGCTGCCGCAGCCGAGGTCGGCGGCGCGTTCGAAGTCGAGGCCGGCGGTGACCCGGTCGAAGACGGGGTCGACGTGGAAGTGGCCGTAGTCGCGGCCGGAGCGGGCGATGGCGCCGCCGTCGCGCAGCCGCATGGCGTCCTGGCCGCGTCCGGTGCGGGCGAGGGTGTCGGCCTGGGCGAGGATCGGGGCGTAGCCCTTGACGAGCCACACGAAGTAGCCCTTGTTCTCCCAGAGGTCGGTGAAGCGCGGGCCGGGGACGAGGGTGATGCCGTCGGGGAGGGTGGCGACGGCGTCGGCGCCCTCCAGGACGTCGGCGATGAGGCGCAGGGCGCGGAAGCTGAGGTCGTGGTCGCGGGCGAAGGCGTCGAGGGCGCAGGCGCGGTGCTCGTCGAGCTGGTCGAGGAGGCCGAGTTCGGTGGCGGCGGTGACGGCCGAGGCGAGGACGGTGCCGTTGAACGCCTGGCGCATGGAGAGGGGGGCGGCGGTGTCGGTGGTCATCGGGGGGCCTCCTGGGAGGGGGTGGGGGTGAGGGCGGCTTCGAGGCGGCGCGCGAAGGTGAGGACTTCGGCGGGGGTGCCGACGGAGACGCGGATCCAGCCGGGCATGCCGAGGTCGGTGGCGTCCCGGACGTGGGTGCCGTCGGCGAGGAGCCGCCGGGTGATCTCGGGGGCGGTGTGCGGCAGGTGGAAGGTGACGAAGTTGGTCTGTGAGGGGAGGTGGGTGATGCCGAGGCGGTCCAGGCAGGCGCACAGGGCAGTGCGGGCGGTGGCGGTGCGGATCCGGGTCTGTTCCAGGAACGCCTGGTCGGCGAGGGCGGCGCGGGCGGCGGCGTGGGCGACCCGGTTGACGTGGAAGGGCATGGCGTCCTGGACGGCGGCCGTGCGGGCGACGAGGGCGGGGTCGCCGACGAGGGCGCCGACGCGCAGGGAGGCGAGGCCGTACGCCTTGGAGAAGGTGCGCAGGACGCTGACGTTGCCGTTCTCCCGGGCCCAGGGCAGGGCGGAGGTGAAGGTGTCGTCGGTGAACTCGGCGTACGCCTCGTCGAACACGAGGTGGGAGCCGCCGGCGCGGGCGGCGTCGCACAGGTCGTGCACGGCTTCGGCGTCCAGGACGGACCCGGTGGGGTTGTGCGGGTTGCAGACGAAGACGAGGGCGGGGCCCTTCCTCATCTCCGCGATCAGCGCGCCGGGGTCGACGCGGTGTCCGGTGAGGGGGGTGACGACGGCGTCGAGTCCGACGGCGTCGAGGCTCTTGGCGTAGCCCTGGAAGGTGGCCTCGGTGAGGACGGCGCGTCCGGTGTCGCGCAGGGCGAGGGCCAGCATGAGGACGACCTCGTCGAGGCCGTTGCCGACGACGACGCGGTCGGTGGTGGTGCGGTGGTGGCGGGCGAGGGCGTCGATGAGGGCGGTGTGGTGGGGGTCGGGGTAGCGGTTGACGCGCAGGAGTTCGGCGCGGGCGGCCTCGACGGCCCGGGGGCTCGCGCCCCACGCGTTCTCGCTGCGGTGCAGCAGCAGCGGGGTGGGCTGCGGGGCGGTGCGGGCGGGGTGGGCGACGGGGGTGCGGGTCCGGGGGCTCATGAGAGCGCTCCCGTGACGTTCTCGACGGCGTCCAGGACGGCGCCGGAGGCGACGAGCCGGTGCGCGTCCTCGATCTCGGGTGCCAGGTACCGGTCGGGTCCTGGGCCGGGTACGCCGCTGCCGCGCAGGAGGGCGACGACGGCGGCGGTCGCGGGGGCCGGCCGCAGCGGGGCGC
>NZ_JBTYMC010000371.1:0-5844 GCF_054880855.1 Streptomyces sp. S6
ACGAGCCCGCCGACGGCCGCAGCGACGAGGCCGGCCTGGAGCGGGGCGCCGGTGGCCAGCGCGATGCCCAGGGAGAGGGGGAGCGCGATCAGGAAGACCGCGATCGAGGCCGACACGTCCGCCCCCGCGAGGTGGAAGCGGCGGCGCGGCGGCGGGCTGTGCGGCCGGTGGGAACCGGCGGGGTCGTAGGAGTCGGACGGTCGGGTCGGTGCACAGGCGAACATGTTGTTCCCGTCTCCTCGGCAGCGGCGGGGAGGTAACGCTCGGTAAACGAATCGTAATGCAGAGTAAAGAGCGGGAATAGAACATGAGAGCAATCGGCCGAGTGAATCACCCTTGCGGATGACGTAATTCTTTGATCGGCTTGTCGTACTAATTCCTTCCCGGTCCCGTGCGACCGTGACGGCGCCGCCGGCTCGCCCCGGCGGCCCACCTCGTCCCCGGAAGAGAAGGAATCAGATGGCCGCCACCCAGAGGATCGCCGCGTGCGCCGTGCTCGCCGCGGCCGTCGCCACGTCCCTCGCCGGCTGCGCGGGCGGGAACCCCGACGCCGCGAACGAAGGGGCCCGGGGCCCGCAGAAGGCCAAGCCCGCCGCTCCGGCGGCGCCGAAGAGCGTCGTACGCCTCATCGGGGACGGGTCCACCTCCTACACCGGAGCCCAGCCCCATCTGCCCCGCCCTGAGCGGCTCGCGCCGGGCGCGAAGCCGCCGCAGTTCGTGGTCTTCTCCTGGGACGGCGCCGGCGAGGACAGCCAGAAGCTGTTCTCGCACTTCCGGGGCGTCGCCAAGGCCAACCGCGCGACGATGACGTACTTCCTCAGCGGCGTGTACCTGCTGCCCGAGGACAAGCGTGACCTCTACCGGCCGCCGCAGCACTCGCCGGGCCGCTCCGACATCGGCTTCAACGACGAGCAGGGCATCGCCGACACCGTCAAGCAACTGCGCCTGGCCTGGCTGGAGGGCAACGAGGTCGGCACCCACTTCAACGGCCACTTCTGCGGCAAGGGCGGCGGTGTCGGCGAGTGGTCCGTGGACGACTGGAAGGACGAGATCGCCCAGGCCAAACGATTCGTCAAGACCTGGAAGACCAACACCGGGATGACGAAGGCGGCCCCCCTGCCCTTCGACTACGACAAGGAGCTGGTCGGCGCCCGCACGCCCTGCCTCGAAGGCCAGAAGAACTTCCGCAAGGCCGGCCGCGAACTGGGCTTCCGCTACGACACCAGCGGCGTCAACAACCAGGTCTGGCCCGGCAAGAAGGACGGGCTGTGGGACCTGTCCATGCAGCTCGTGCCGTTCCCCGGCCACTCCTACGAGCAGCTCACCATGGACTACAACTTCATGGTCAACCAGTCCGGCACCACCACCCAGGGCGACCCCGACAAGCGCGAGTACTGGGGCGACCAGATGCGTGACGGCCTCCTCAAGGGCTTCAGCCGCGCCTACGACGGCAACCGCGCGCCCCTGATCATCGGCAACCACTTCGAGTCCTGGAACGGCGGCACCTACATGCGCGCCGTCGAGGAGACGGTCGAGCGCGTCTGCAACAAGCCCGACGTCCGCTGCGTCTCCTTCCGCCAGCTCTCCGACTGGCTCGACGCCCAGGACCCGAAGGTCCTGGACAAGCTCCGCACCCTGGACGTCGGCGAGGCCCCGAAGCAGGGCTGGACGGCCTTCCTGACCGCCCGCCCGGCGCCCGCCCCGAAGGGCGTCCCCGGGGCCCCCGCGGCCACCGTCACGCGGTAAGCGCGACGCCCTCGCCGAGCACGAACCCGGGGTCGACCTGCGCCGCCAGGTCGGCCCCGGTGCGCGCGTTCCCCCAGGACTCGGCGTTCTTCAGGTGGAAGTGCACCATCTGGCGCGTGTACCGGGCCCAGTCGCGGCGCCCGTACGACGCGTCGGCCGTCGCCCGCAGCAGCTCCAGGGCCGCGCGGTTGGCGTCCTCAAGGAGCGTGAACCGGGGCGGGCGGCCCTTCTCCATGGCGCGCACCCAGTCGGAGTGCCCGACGGTCACCAACAGGTCGTCCCCGACCTCCGCGCGCAGGAAGTCGACGTCCTCCGGGCCCTGCACCTTGTTGCCGACGACCTTCAGCTCGACGCCGAAGTCCTGGGCGTACTCCTTGTACTGGCGGTAGACGGAGACCCCCTTCCGGGTCGGCTCGGCGACGAGGAACGTGATGTCGAAGCGGGTGAACATCCCGGACGCGAACGAGTCCGAACCCGCCGTCATGTCCACCACGACGTACTCACCCGGGCCGTCCACCAGATGGTTGAGACACAGCTCCACCGCTCCCGTCTTGGAGTGGTAGCAGGCGACCCCGAGGTCGGCGTCCGTGAACTGGCCCGTGACCATCAAACGGACGGCGCCGCCGTCGAGTTCCACGTTCCGCGCACAGGCTTCGTAGACCGGGTTGTCCTCGCGCACCCGCAGCAGCCGGGAGCCCTCGCCGGGCGGGGTGGTCTTGATCATCGTCTCGGCCGAAACGATCCGCGGGTTGTCGCCGCGCAGGTAGTCCTTGATCAGCGGGAGGTGCTCACCGAGGGCGGGCAGCGCGGCGGCCCGGTCCTCGTCGAGGCCGAGCGCGGGCCCCAGGTGCTGGTTGATGTCCGCGTCGACGGCGATCACGGGTGCGCCGCAGGCGGCCAGGTGCCGGACGAACAGGGAGGAGAGCGTCGTCTTGCCGCTGCCGCCCTTCCCGACGAAAGCAATTTTCATGTTCACGAAGGGTAGTGGTGTGATGGCTTTACGTGGCAGGGATCCGTGAAGAAGACCACTCCTTCGAGGGGTGCGCCCCCGGGGTGGCTACTGTCGTACTCATGAGTACGACAGGCGCGACCGCCGATCCCCTCGTCGCCCTGGGCACGCTGCCCGGGGTGGCCGAGTCCGTGGAGTCCGTGCGCAAGGCCGTGGACCGGGTCTACGGGCACCGGGTCATGCGCCGCCGCAGCACCGCCGTCACCTCCGAGGCCGCCCTGCGCGGGGCACGCGGCTCGGCCGCGCTCTCCGGGGCCGACTGGGCGCTCGAAGAGGTCCGCCGGCGCACCGACTTCGGCGCCGACGAACAGGCGCGCGTGGTGGGCGCCGCGCTCAGGCTGAGCGCCGAGGCGGGCCAACTGCTGTCCGTCTGGCGCCAGTCGCCGCTGCGCGTCCTGGCCCGGCTGCACCTCGTCGCGGCGGCTGAGCAGGACGGTACGACGGGACGTCCCCGGCAGGACGGCGAACCCGTCGACGAACCGCTCGTCGAACTCCCGCTGCCCGGCGCCGACGAGGTCTCCGCGCGCCTGGAGGGGCTCTCCGGGCTGATCGTCGCGGGCAGTGCCGCGCCCGCGCTGGTGACCGCAGCCGTCGTCCACGGCGAGCTCCTCGCCCTGCGCCCGTTCACCTCCCGCAACGGGCTCGTCGCCCGCGCCGCCGCGCGGATCGTGCTGATCGGCAGCGGGCTCGACCCCAAGTCGATCTGCCCGGCCGAGGTGGGCCACGCGGAACTGGGGCGGGCCGCCTATCTCGCGGCCCTGGAGGGGTACGTCTCCGGCACGCCCGAGGGCGTCGGCGCGTGGATCGTGCACTGCGGGCGGGCGATCGAGCTGGGGGCGCGGGAGTCGACGGCGGTGTGCGAGGCGCTCCAGCGCGGGGCGGCGTGATCGACCCTCCATGCGCGCGTGGAGGATCAAAAAGTGCGGCGGTACGAGAGTTCGTACCGCCGCTGGCATGTTCGCCGGGTTACCAAGCGTCCTCGAAATGTTGCCCATCAGGCCGGGAGCTTCGCCCGTCACCTGGTGCGGCTGGCCCGTAATCGACGGGTCGACGTCGCGTGGGTGCCCGATTCACATGCTCGGTCCGTGGGGCCAAATGCGTCAGTCAGGTGATCCTCTCGGATGTCCTTCGGTCTCGCGGGCCGTGTCTTCCTTTGTACTCCCGGACCCGGGAGAGCGAAAGTCCTGACCGTATTTCTTTGCTTTTGGCCGTAAGTGAGGGGCATTCGGCCAGGTCAGGCCGGCGGGGTCCGCCTGCGGCTGACGTACCAGACGAGCCCGGCCGTCGCCGCCGCAGCTCCCACGGCCGCCGCCGCGACGAGCGCAGGGCGGGGCGGCACGGAGAACGAGGGGATGCGCTGCTTGAGCCGGACCGGGCGGTGGAAGTCGAGAATCGGCCACTCGCGCGCGAGAGCCTCACGGCGCAGCGCCCGGTCCGGGTTCACGGCGTGCGGATGCCCCACCGACTCCAGCATCGGCAGGTCCGTCGCCGAGTCGCTGTACGCGTAACAGCGCTCCAGGTCGTACCCCTCCGACTCGGCCAGCTCCCGGATCGCCTCCGCCTTGGTCGGGCCGTAGGCGTAGTACTCGACCTCGCCGGTGTAGCAGCCGTCGTCGCCCACGACCATCCGGGTCGCCACCACCCGGTCCGCGCCGAGGAGTTCACCGATCGGCTCGACGACCTCGGCGCCCGAGGTGGAGACGATGACGACGTCCCGGCCGGCCGTGTGGTGCTCCTCGATGAGGGAGGCGGCCTCGTCGTAGATGATCGGGTCGATCAGGTCGTGCAGGGTCTCGGCGACGATCTCCGTCACCTGCTGGACGTTCCAGCCGCGCACCAGCGCGGAGAGGTACTCACGGGTGCGTTCCATCTGCTCGTGGTCCATGCCGCCCACGAGGAAGACGAACTGGGCATATGCAGTGCGCAAGGCGGCCCTGCGGTTGATCAGACCACCTTGGTAGAAGGACTTGCCGAAGGTGAGAGTGCTCGACTTCGCAATGACCGTCTTGTCCAGGTCGAAGAAGGCCGCCGTCCGGGGCGAGGAGTGGTTTTCCACGCCCCTGAGCATAGGTGCAGCCCATTCGGCGTAAGGTGGGGCGTGTGGGTTTGCCTGAGAGGGCTCTCGGGTACACCATGGAAGTCACGGATCGTTCGCGACCGTGCTAACCCGGCCCGACTCCTCCCCCCCCGAGTCAGGCCGTGGAGACGACCCCCACTCTCCCCCCCGGTGGGGGTCGTCGCATGTCCGGGTGGGTTTTCCCCTTCTCTTCAAGGCGGTCACGCCGTACGAGGCGGCTCCGGCCGCCTCTTTCGCATGCCCGCTGAGCATCACGGAGCGTAGTCGCGGGGCTGCTCTGCGGAGATCGGTACGGCGAGTTCCGGGCAATTTGTCGACACCCCGTCGGGATTTCGTCAAGGGAAGGTACGCACTCACCGGTTCGGGTGACGGAGATATCCACAGGTCGCCGCTCATCCACAGTTTTCGACCAAGATCCACACGATTTCCGGGATCGCCGCATCGTGATTCCACCGCGTTCCGCTTTCCGGACGTGGGGTGGCCGGTTTCCGCCCGGCCGCCGATGTCGGCCGATTACGAGAAAGGGGAGGAAACCGTGTCCGGTTCCGTCACACACGACCCGCCGTCCACCGCCGCGGGCCGTCAGGGCAGGCCGCTCATCGTCACCGAGGACGTGTGCCTGCTGGACGACCTGCTGCGGCTGTGCGCCGCCGCCGGCGCCACACCCGAGGTGCACCCCTCGCTGCCGAGGGGCGGCGGGGTCTGGGAGTCCGCGCCGCTGATCCTGGTCGGCGACGACGCCGCCCGCCGGGCCCGCCACGCCACCCGCAGACAGGGTGTGGTGCTCGTCGGACGCGACCAGGACGACTCCGACGTGTGGCGTCTCGCCGTCGAGATCGGCGCGGACAACGTGATGGTGCTGCCCGACGGCGAGCAGTGGCTCATCGACCGCATCGCCGATCTGGAGACCCTCGGCGCGTCCGGCGCCGAGGGCGAGACCACGAAGCTGCCGGCGCCGGCCGGCTTCAAGGCACCGCTCGTCCTCGCGGTGGGCCTGGGCGCCGAGCCCGCG
>NZ_JBTYMC010000372.1:0-5809 GCF_054880855.1 Streptomyces sp. S6
CCGGCGCCGAGGACCGCCGGCTTCCGGAGCTGGGCGTCGTACGCGGACTGGTGCGGCGGGCAGGGGGACGGGGTGGTGGTGCGCGGGGGAGCGCGGCCCGGGGTGGCGGTGGGGGAGGCCGCCGGGACGACGTCGTACACCGACCCGCGCACCGGGACCACCGCCGAGTGGGAGTACGCGACCTGGACCTCCCCCGTGCGGCGGTTCGCCGTCCCCGCGACCGAGGCCATCGCGTCCTGGAACGCGGACACCCCGCCCGGCACCTGGCTCCAGACCGAGCTGACCGGCACCTACTCGGACGGCACGGCGACACCCTGGTACGTGATGGGACGCTGGGCGGCCGGCGACCAGGACATCAGGCGGACCTCCGTCGACGGACAGAAGGACGGCCGCAGCGCCGTCTCGACGGACACCCTCGCGATCGACGACCCCGCGAGCGGCCTGCGCCTCACCTCGTACCGCCTGCGCCTGACCCTCCACCGCCGCCCCGGCACCCGCCTCACCCCGACCGTGTGGCGGGCCGGCGTCATGGGCTCCGACGTCCCCGACCGCTTCACCGTCCCCGCCTCCACCCCCGGCCTGGCACGGGAGCTGATCGTCCCGCGCTACTCCCAGGAGATCCACCAGGGCCAGTACCCGCAGTACGACGGCGGCGGCGAGGCATGGTGCAGCCCGACCTCCTCGCAGATGATCGCCGAGTACTGGGGCGGGCGCCTCACCGCCGAGCAACTCGCCTGGGTGGACCCGGCGTTCACCGACCCCCAGGTCTGCCACGCCGCCCGCTCCACCTATGACCACCAGTACGAGGGCTGCGGCAACTGGCCCTTCAACGCCGCCTACGCGGCCACCTACCCCGGCCTCCAGGCCATCGTGACCCGCCTGTCCTCCCTCACCGACCTGGAGACCCTCATCGCCGCCGGCATCCCGGCGATCACCTCCCAGACCTTCCGCGCGGAGGAGCTGACCGGCGCGGGGTACGGGACCGCGGGGCATCTGATGACCGTGATCGGCTTCACCGCCGAGGGCGACATCATCGCCAACGACCCCGCGTCGCCCACGGACCAGGCTGTGCGGAGGGTCTATCGGCGGCGGGAGTGGGAGACTATTTGGCTGCGGACCAAGCGCTACAAGGCGGACGGCACGGTCGGCTCCGGCAGTGGTGGCGTCTGCTACATCTTCTGGCCGGTCCGGCCGACGCAGGGTCAGCATCGCGCGCTGCGGTCGCTCGGCCTGCTGTGATCGTGTGGGGCCCGGCGGTCCGGAGGAAAGAAGGGGACGGGGATGTCGCGCCGTTGATAACTTCGCGCGCATGGTCGTGTATCCGTTGTGGCATGTCGGCCACCAGAACGAAGCGGGCGACGACGGCTCCACCGTGCACGTCGATGAGAACGGCGTCTTCTGCGACGAGTCGGACGGCGACGACGTGAAACTGCTCGGTATCTACTCGACCCTCGAACGGGTCGAAGAGCGCGTCCGTCAGGCTCGACTGCTCCCGGGCTTCCGTGATGAACCGGAATGCTTCTACTTCGACCCCTGCGAACTCGATGAGGACGGCTGGACCGAGGGGTTCGTCCGGGTTCTGCCGGGCGAGTAGGCCCGTGGGTGGAGTTCGACGAAGCCGTCGCCTCCGCCGACTGCCGTCACGCGGCTACGGCTTCAGCGCCACCGCCCCCAACTGCGGTACGGCCGCGGGCTCCGCACCGTGCTCCGGCCGCCACCGGGAGCAGGACACGAGCCCGGGTTCCAGGAGTGTGAGCCCGTCGAGGTACCGGGCGACCTCCTCGCTGCTGCGGGCGGTGACCGGTGGTTTGGCGTTGGCGTTCCAGAACTCCATGGCCGCCAGCTGGAGGGCGCCGCCCAGCTCGGGCTCCGTGGTGGGGTGGGTCAGGACGAGGAAGCTGCCGGAGGGCAGCGCCTCCACGAGCCGGTGTGCGATGGCCCGTGCCTCACCGCCGTCGAGGACGAAGTTGAGGATGCCGAGCAGCATGAGGGCGACGGGCTCGGTGAAGTCGAGTGTGCGTCCGGCGAGGCGCACGATGGTGTCCGGGTCGTGCACATCGGCGTCCAGGTAGTCGGTGGCGCCTTCCGGGGTGCTGGTCAGCAGGGTGCGGGCGTGGATGAGCACGATGGGGTCGTTGTCGACGTACACGATCCGCGACTCGGGTGCGACCCGCTGGGCGATCTCGTGGGTGTTGTCCAGGGTCGGCAGGCCGGTGCCGATGTCGAGGAACTGGCGGACGCCGTGCTCCTGTGCCAGACAGCGCACGGCGCGGCCGAGGAACTCCCGGTCGGCGCGCGCGATGTCGCGGATGACGGGGATCATTCCGGCGACGTGATCGCCCACCTTCCGGTCGACCTCGTAGTTGTCCTTGCCGCCCTGCCAGTAGTTCCACACGCGGGCGTTGTGCGCTGTCCGGGTGTCGATGCGTCGCGTCGCGGCGTCGGCGTTCTGGATCTCGCTCACGTCGTCCTCTTCTCGCTCGGCGGTCGGCGTCATTCTGCCGTACGGCCTCCGCGGCGGGGGCTCTCGCGTGTGAGCAAGCTCTCGGCCGCAAATGCCCCAGGCGATGGCAAGGTGGACGAATGACAGCGAACTCTGCCATCGCCTCCCGCGCCCGCACCGGCGGCCCCGAGGAGAACGGCCCGAAGATCGTCGAACACGCCCTGGGCTGGGTCCTCGTCGTGGTCCTCGCGATGCTCGTGACCCAACTGGGCCTTCTGTGACACATGCCACCGGCTCATGCCGGATGCGTCATCTCGTGTGACCTGACCCACGCTTGACCTGACATACTGCGGTTGTCCCGCCCGACCGCCCGAGACCAGGGTCGAGTATTGAACATCAGCGCACAGCGCGACGCCGCCCGCCCCAGGGCCCGCGGCACCGAGCGCTCCTTGGCTCGCCGCGCCGAACTCATCTCCATCGGGCGGAAGTTGTTCGCCGACACCTCCTACGACGCGCTCTCGATGGACGACATCGCGCGTCAGGCGCACGTCGCCAAGGGGCTGATCTACTACTACTTCCAGTCCAAGCGCGGTTACTACCTGGCGATCATCCAGGACTCCGTCGCCGATCTGGTCACCTTCGCCGCGAGCGGTCTCGAACTGGCGCAGGTGGACCGGGTCCACCGCACCATCGACAGCTATCTGCGCTACGCCGAGCACAACCAGGCGGCCTACCGCACGATCGTCAGCGGCGGCGTCGGCTTCGACGCCGAGGTGCACGGCATCCGGGACGGTGTGCGCGAGGCGATCGTCGCGACCATCGCCGAAGGGGCCTACGGTCGCACCGACATCGCTCCGCTCGCCCGGATGGGGCTGCTCTCCTGGGTGTGCAGCGTGGAGGGCGCCGCCCTCGACTGGATCGACCGCCCCGGCCCGCTCTCCCGGGACGACATGCGGGAGTTGCTCGTGAAGACGCTCGGTGGGGTCTTCCGGGCGGTCGGCGAACTGGACCCGGCGTACCCGGCGCCGAAGGAAGCGCGCCGCGAGCACTGAGCCGGCGGTCGCGCAACCGGCGGTGCGGCAAAGGCCGTTCGGCGGGGGCGTGTCAACAGCCGTCGGCCGACGCCGAGTTGAACTCCCGGCGCACTCAACCGCCGTTCTCCCACAGCCCCGTCGGGAACTCGCCCCCCGGCAGCCCCCCGAACTGCCCCGGCCGCACCTGCGGTGCCGCCAGCCTGTTCCACTCCGGGTCCTGCCGCCCCGGCAGAGTCCGCCCCCGGTCGGCCCAAGTCCGCATCAGCGCAAGGTAGATGGGCGGGTCCACCGGTGACTCCAGGGCGGCCGGTAAGAACTCGAAGGGCGCGGGGACGAACCGCTGGCGATGCCGGCCCGGTGTCGAATATGTGGGAGTCATACTTTGGCAACGCCGCGGGCCGCGTCGAGGTCACGGCCGCTCCCGCGTCGGGCGTCAGTTCGTGAGCCGCCCCGGCCCGGGGGCGCCGGACCGAGGTGCGAGGCGGACTGACGGTCCGTCAACTCCCGTATGACTGAAGGATGTTGACAATGACTCAGGCGGCCCGGCGGACCGTCGTCCGGGTTCGTGCCGGGAACGTCGCGCGGATCGGACGCGAGCCGGGGCCGCCGACGTGCGAGAACGGCTGGGTGCGCCAGTCGAGACCCTGCGGGAGCGTCAGCACCGGTGCGATGTCCCGCTCCTGCTCCTGGAACACCTCGGCGGCCGACCGGGCCTCCGTCGCCGCGCGACCGGTCCCGCCGCAGACCGTGAGCCCGAACGGGTTCCACGGCGAGGCGCACAGCGCGTGCTCCGGCAGCACCTCCTCGTCCGCCAGCAGTGCGATCGGCCGTGCGCAGTCCGGGCACACGACCCGGAGCAGGTCCGCGGCGTCGTACGCGTCGAACTCGTCGCCGTAGCCGTCCTCGTCGGGATCGACGCCCTCCGGGGCGAGTTCGACGACGGACTGGAGCCGCTTGGGCGCGGTGCGGCCAGGGCGGTTGACACTCTGCATGGGATTCTCCCCCTCGGGCTGGGGCCGTGAAGGCGCTGCGGCCTCGACCACAGCAAGCACTTCCCAGCCGGTCTCGGCGGTAATCACGGGGGCGTCACGGAGCGCGTTCGAGCGGTGTGGCGTTCGTCACATGCCAGGGGGAGGTGTCAGAGTGGCCGAGCGCCGTCCCGTGATCCCCTCCCGCCCCACGCGCACCTCGCGAGCCGACTATGACCGGGGCTGTATAGGTATACGAAGCGTTCAAGCACACTGTAGGTTCATCGCCATGGAGGAGCTGGACCGACAGATCGTGCAGCTGCTCGTCAAGGACGGGCGGATGAGCTACACCGACCTGGGCAAGGCCACGGGCCTGTCCACGTCTGCCGTGCACCAGAGGGTGCGCCGGCTGGAGCAGCGGGGCGTGATCCGCGGGTACGCGGCCGTCGTCGACCCCGAGGCCGTCGGACTGCCCATGACCGCCTTCATCTCGGTCAAACCGTTCGACCCCAGCGCCCCCGACGACATCGCCGACCGGCTCTCCGGCGTCCCCGAGATCGAGGCGTGCCACAGCGTCGCGGGGGACGAGAACTACATCCTGAAGGTACGGGTGGCGACCCCGCACGAGCTGGAGGAACTCCTCGGCCGGCTGCGGGCCCTGGCGGGGGTGTCCACGCGGACGACGGTGGTGCTGTCGACGCCGTACGAGGCTCGGCCGCCGCGGATCTGAGGCGCGGGGGCGCCGGCCCGACCCCTGCGTGCCGAGCCCCCTCCACCGGGCGGGACACTGTCCCCCATGAGTGAGCGCACCCCCGACCCCCAGACCGTCCTGCTCCGCCGAGGAGAGGTCCACAGCCCCGCCGACCCGTTCGCGACCGCGATGGTCGTCGAGCGCGGACAGGTCGCCTGGGTGGGTTCGGAAGGCGCGGCGGACGCGTTCGCCGACGGCGTCGACGAGGTGATCGACCTCGACGGCGGGCTCGTCACCCCCGCGTTCACCGACGCCCACGTCCACACCACCGCCACCGGCCTCGCCCTGACCGGACTGGACCTCTCGGACGCACCCTCCCTCGCCGACGCCCTCGCGCGCGTGCGCGCGTTCGCCGAGGCCCGGCCCGCCGACAAGGTCCTCCTCGGGCACGGCTGGGACGCCTCCCGCTGGCCCGGCGGACGGCCCCCCACGCGCGCGGAGCTCGACGAGGCGACCGGCGGACGCCCCCTGTACCTGTCCCGCGTCGACGTCCACTCGGCCGTCGCCTCCACCGCCCTCCTCGACCTCACCGCCCTGGGCCGCCCCGAGGGCCCCCTCACCGCCGATGCCCACCACGCCGTCCGCGCGGCGGCGTTCGCGGCCGTGACGCCCG
>NZ_JBTYMC010000373.1:0-5801 GCF_054880855.1 Streptomyces sp. S6
CGGTGCCCGCGTGTTCAAGGGCCGTGCCCGACGCCGCAGCAGCGCCGAAGTCACGCAGGCACGCGCCGAGTTCGTCAGGGCGCGGGGGAACGTCGTCGACCGGTACCGACAGGGCGTGTCCGCCGCCGCGTTGGCCCGCGAGTTCCGGGTCAGTCCGACGTTCGTCGCGGAGCGGCTCGTGGAGTGGGGGGTCATCCGGCGAGAAGGGGACGACTCGTCGTCGTCCGGCTGGGAAGTCTCAACCGATCTGTGAGGGCGTCATGTTGCAGTGCACCGGGGTCAGGCTGCTGCCCGTGCCGGAAGTGCTGGCCTTGTTGGAGTCGGCGCCCGAAGGGGCGTACGAGGACTGCGAGTTCGCGGAAGGGTACGTCTGCTGCGAACTGGCGGAAGGGCATCCGGGAGAGCACGCCGACTTCCTGTGGGACGGGGAGGCGGCGGACGACGGGCAGTGGATGTTGTGGGGCGACGACGGGTTTCGGTTCCCGGTCCTGCGGTGGTGTGACGCCTCGCATGTCGACGGCGACGCCTGCGGACTGTACGACGCGCATCCCCTCGTCCACGCCTGGGACATCGTCGACCCCACCGTCGAAACACTCCTCCAGGACCTGACCGCGAACCCCGAGAACTGGGGCCTACCGGGGGACCTCTAACAACACACCGCCCACCGAACCAACCGCCCCGCGCCCCTAGAAGACCGGGGGCCGCTGGATGGTCCTCCAGCCCGTGATCGCCTCTCTCACCAAGCCCCTGAGCCACGCGTGCGCCGGGTCCGCGTCATGTCGTGGGTGCCAGGCCATGCCCAGCTTCAACGGCGGTAGCGCCAGCGGGACTTCGAAGTGGGCCAGGCCGAGGGTTTGGGCCAGGGGGAGGCCCCAGGTTGTGTTGAGGCCGATGAGGTCGGTGTCGCGGAGGATGAAGAGGGAGGCGGGGAGGGAGCCGACGGTGGCTACCACCCGGCGTTTCAGGCCCAGGGCGGCCAAGGCGGTGTCTACGGGGCCGTTCAGTTTGCCTCGGCGGGACGCTGTGAGGTGGTCCGCGTCGAGGGCGAAGCGTTCGGGGGTCAACTCCCCGTCCAGCAAAGGGTGTCCGGCTCGGGCCACGCCCATCATGCGGTCCTCGGCGAGGAGTTCGGTGTGGATCTCCGGTGCTGTGGTGTCGATGACGCCCACTTCGAGGTCGGCGCTGCCTTCGCGGAGGAAGGGCGCGTCGAGGTGGCTCTCGTTGAGGAAGCGGAGGCGGATGCCGGGGGCGTCGGTGGCGGCGCGGGCGAGGAGGGCGGGGCCGTGGGCTGCGGCTATGGCGTCGTGGCCGAGGATCGAGAAGGTGCGGGTGACGGTGCGGAGGTCGGACTCCGCCGGGGTGAACAGGGCGCGGGCGCGTTCCACTACGACGCTCACCTCCGCGCGGACGGCGAGGGCGCGCGGCGTCGGGACCATGCGGCGGCCCGCCCGGACCAGGACCGGGTCGCCGAGGGCCTTGCGGATGCGGCCGAGGGTGCGGCTCATGGCGGGTTCGGAGAGGTGGAGGCGCCGCGCGGCCCCCTGGACGCTCTGTTCCTCCAGGAGGACGTCCAGCGCGAGCAGGAGGTTGAGGTCGACGTCTGCGGATTGCGTCACGCGCATCTGTCCCTTGCGAAGGTTGCACTGGAAAGCAGGTCACTCCGAGCCTACGGTGAAAGAGCCCGACGACCGGGATTCCCACACCGCCCAGCTCCCTGGAGGAGCCGTGCCCTCGCACACCCGAACCCGGCCGGAGACCGCCTCGGCTCCCGCCCCCGCGCTCAAGCGCTCCACCCTCCTCGCTCTGTGCGCCTGTGTCCTCGTCGCACAGAGCATGGTCGCCGCGATCAACCTCCTCATCCCCCAGCTCGCCGCCTCCGGCCTGCACCCCTCCCGCGCGGAGATCCTCTGGACCGTCGACGCGTACGTCATCGCCTTCGCCGGGCTGCTGATCCCGGCGGGCGCCCTGGGAGACCGGTACGGACGCAAGGGTGCCCTGCTCGCCGGGCTCGGGCTGTTCGCGGTGGGTGCCGGGGTCAGTGCGGGCGCGTCGGTGCCGGCGCTGCTGATCGCCGGGCGGGGGATATCGGGCGCCGGGGCCGCGCTGGTCACCCCGGCGACGATGTCTCTCGTCGTCCACCTCGCGGGTCCGGCGCGGCGGGCGCAGGCGATGGCGTCGTGGACGCTGGCGATCGGGCTGGGCGGGATGGCGGGGAACCTCGGGGGTGGTCTGGTGGGCCAGTTCCTGACGTGGCGTGCGCTGTTCGCGGTGATGGTCCCGCTCGCCGGGCTGCTGGCGCTCGGGGTCGCGCTGTCGACGCCCCGCACACCCCGCTCACCGCACGCCTCCCTCGACCCCGTCGGCACGCTCCTGCTCACCGCCGGCCTCGTCGCCGTCCTGTTCGGCATCATCGAGAGCCCGGAGCACGGCTGGACGTCACCGGTGATCCTCTCGGCGTTCGGGGTGGGGGCGGCGCTGGTGTGGGCGTTCACGTGGCGGTCGCTGCGGGCGGCGCGGGCCGGGGAGGACGCCCCGACGCGCACCCCTCTCTTCGACCCCCGCGTCTTCCGCTCCCCCCGCCTCAGCGCCACCGTGTTCGGCCTGGCCGTCGGGTTCTTCGGGCTGTTCGCGCTGTTCTTCGTCAACTCGCAGTACCTGCAAGAGGTGAAGGGGTACGGGCCCGGCGTCACCGGCGTCGCGATCGTCCCCCTGATCGTCGGGATGGCGCTGGTGCCGAAGTTCGCGGCGCGGTGGTCGGCGCGGCCGAGGCCGGTGATCGGGGCGGGGCTCGCGTTGATCGGGCTCGGGCTGCTGGGGGCGTCGACGGCGGACGCGGGGACGCCGTACCCGGTGTACGCGTGCTGGCTGCTGACGATCTCGGCGGGCATGGGCCTGTCGATGCCCGCGCTGACACTGGGCGTGGCGACGTCCCTGCCGCCTCACCAGGCCGGACTCGGTTCCGGGCTCGGCACGTCCGCGCGGGAGATCGGCGCGGCCCTCGGTGTCGCCGTCTCCGGGACGCTGCTCGCGGCCCATCCCGACCTGGCCTCCGGGATGGGCTCCGCGCTGCGGACCGTGGGGGTGGTGGTGCTGGTGGCGACGGGGGTGGTCGTGGCGGGGTTCAGGGGGACGCGGGAGGAGGGCTGAGAACCGCGTCGACACCGTCGTCCCCGTAGGGAACTCCCCTCACGGGTTCTCCCGCATCCCCCGTGCCTTGCGCCACTGGCGTTGGCGTTCGTGTTCGGCTTCCAGGAGGGCCCGGAAGGTGTCGAACTCCGAGGGGCCCTCGGAGCGTTCGGCGGGGGTGGGGAGGTCCTCCTCCTCTTGCCAGAGGCCCTGTTCCTTCAGTTGGCGGACGTGGACGTCGATCGGGGGTTCGGGGTTGTAGTCGGAGGGGCGGGAGCCCTCGGGGCCGTCGGGGCCCATCCGGACGATGCGTTCGACGCGGGTGACGCGGTAGCAGACGTCCCCGACGAGCAGGACGTCGGCGCGGGTCTCGTCCAGGTGGTCGGCGCGGGCGGACCATTCGGCCTTCGTCTCGTCGTCGATGTCGCAGTTCCAGAGCCCGGTGACGCGCAGCCACATCGCGAGGTCGTCGCGCGCGCCCTGCGGGGTGGCGTGCGAGGAATCGGGGTGGAAGGTCCGCCAACGGCCCTTCTCCCGCTGGGAGATGATGAAGACGGGCGGCAGCAGGACCCCGCCGGGGTAGTTCAGCCGGGCCGCCTCGGACTCCTCCCGCATCGTCGGGGGCGCGTCGCCCGTCGGCACTCCGACGAGGCTGAGGAGTTCGAGCTTGAGGAGTCCGTCGGAGAGGCCGGTGGTGGTGTACGAGTCGATGACGTGGCCGACGTCGTCCCCGCTGAGCTTGTCCGCGATGCCCACGTCGGGGATGTCCTTGTCGGACGGGCGGGGCGGCTCCGGCCCGCTCTGCCCCATGCGGATGAACCGTGCCGCGCGGGCGATCCGGAACCGCTGCCCGAGGGCCCGCACCTCGTCGACGGCCTCCCGGTCCATCCGTTTCGCGGCGGACATCCACTTGCGGCGGGTCTTCTCGTCGGCCGCCTGCTGCGACTGCCGCCGGAAATAGCTGCCGAGCGAGTCGCGGGCGCCCTGCGGTGTGCCGTCGCCGATGGTGAGGATCTCCCAGCCGCCGGTCTCGCACTCCCGGGTGGGGAAGAACTGCGGCAGTCCGAGCCCCATCACCTCCGGGTACCGCTTCAGCGCCTCGGTCGCCTCCTGCTCCGCGAACGCCGCGAGCGGCCCTTCCTGCGGGGTGATCCGGAGGGTGAGGTAGGAGGGTGCACTGTCCCGAAAATCGCGCATGCGTCTACCGTGCCCGAGCGAGCGGTGGGCCAGACGTGGTTCCGCAAGGAGGCCCGAAAACGACAACCCCTGAGGCCCGATACGGACACTCAGGGGTTGAGGTTCGATCAGAAACGATCAGATGAGGCCGAGGGCGCGGACCGCCTCGCGCTCCTCCTCCAGCTCCTTCACGGACGCGTCGATGCGGGCGCGCGAGAAGTCGTTGATCTCCAGGCCCTGGACGATCTCGTACACGCCGTCCTTCGCGGTGACCGGGAAGGAGGAGATGAGGCCCTCCGGAACGCCGTACGAGCCGTCCGACGGGATGCCCATGGAAACCCAGTCGCCCTCGGCGGTGCCGTTGACCCACGTGTGGATGTGGTCGATCGCGGCGTTCGCGGCGGACGCGGCGGAGGAGGCGCCACGGGCCTCGATGATGGCCGCTCCGCGCTTGGCGACGGTCGGGATGAAGTCGTCGGCCAGCCACTTCTCGTCGTTGACGACCTCGGCCGCGTTCTTGCCGGCGACCGTCGCGTGGAAGATGTCCGGGTACTGCGTCGCGGAGTGGTTGCCCCAGATCGTCAGACGCTTGATGTCGGCGACCGTGGTGCCCGTCTTCTTCGCGAGCTGCGTCAGCGCGCGGTTGTGGTCCAGACGGGTCATCGCGGTGAAGCGCTCCGCCGGGACGTCCGGGGCGGCGGCCTGGGCGATCAGCGCGTTCGTGTTCGCCGGGTTGCCGACGACCAGGACCTTGACGTCGTCCGCCGCGTGGGCGTTGATCGCCTGGCCCTGCGGCTTGAAGATGCCGCCGTTCGCGGAGAGGAGGTCACCGCGCTCCATACCGGCCGTGCGGGGGCGGGCGCCGACGAGGAGAGCGACGTTCGTGCCGTCGAAGGCGACGTTCGGGTCGTCCGAGATGTCGATGCCCTGGAGCAGGGGGAACGCGCAGTCGTCCAGCTCCATGGCGGTGCCCTCGGCGGCCTTCAGCGCCGGGGTGATCTCCAGGAGGCGAAGCTTGACCGGCACGTCCGCGCCGAGCAGCTGGCCGGAGGCGATGCGGAAGAGCAGGGCGTAACCGATCTGGCCGGCCGCGCCGGTGACGGTGACGTTCACGGGAGTGCGGGTCATGGCGTTCTCCGTAGGACAGCTGGCGGTGGGGCGTCCCTGCCCCGGTGTTTGATCGATCTCTTGGTGTCGAGAGACCGCGGGTCAGGCTATCGCGCATCGGGAGGGGAGGGTGCGGGGGGTTGTGTGGCTCGGAGCACAGGGGGGTGTTGGGGGGTGGGGTTGGGGGGCCTGCGTTGAGGGGTTTGGTTTTTTTGTGGGCGTTGGTTGTCGGGCTGGCGCGCGGGGCTGTGACATTGGCTCTCTCGCCTACGGGGCGCCTAAGAAGGTGTTGTCTTTCCGGGCGTGATCGGTGCGTTTCCGCTGGTCGGGGATAGGAGTGGTGGTTCCGTGGGAGTGGTGGCCTGTCGGGTCGTCGTTCCCCGGGAGGTCGC
>NZ_JBTYMC010000374.1:0-5788 GCF_054880855.1 Streptomyces sp. S6
CCGGCGCACGCAGGTGTGCGTGGCGATGCCCGCGCCCCCCGTGCACGCCCCCGACCCGGACGCCGACACCGAGGACGACGGACTCCTCGCCCGGCTCGCGCAGGCCGCCGCGCTGGCCGCCGAACCCCTGCTGATGTACCAGGTCGAGCGGAACGTCGCGCTCACCCTCCAGCACAGCTTCCTGCCCCGCCCCGCCTGCCTGCCGAAACTCCCGGGCGTGGACGTCGAGGTGCGGTACGTGCCTGCCTCCCTGGAGGCCGAGATCGGCGGCGACTTCTACGCCGCGCTCACCACCGGCCAGGGTGTGCTGACGGCCGTCGGCGATGTCGTCGGGCACTCCCTGGACGCGGCGACGGTCATGGTCGAGATCCGGCACGCCCTGCGCGCCTACTGCATCGAGAACGGCGACCCCGGTGTCCTCGCGGCCCGCCTCGACCGCATGCTCCAGCGCTACCACCCCGAACTCACCGCGACCGTCTGCCTGACGCTGATCGACCCCGACACCGGCCGGGTCCGCGTCGCGAACGCCGGTCACATCCCGCCGCTGGTGATCGGTGACGGCGCCGCCGAGTACGTCGAGGCGAGCGGCCCGCTGCTCGGCCTCGGCCTGCCCAGACCGGCCCCCGTCGAACTCCAACTCGGCCCTGAACAACGGCTGTTGATGGTCACCGACGGCCTCGTCGAGACCCGCGGCACCGACCTCGCGCTCTCTCTGGAGCGGCTCCGCACCATCGCCGCGGGCGCCGCCGAGGGCCTCGACACCCTCTGCGACCTGCTGCTGTCCTGCTTCGCGGACGGCAGGGAGGACGACATCGCGATGCTCGCGCTGCGCCTGAGGTAGCCGATCCCCGCGAGGTTAAGGTGGCGGAAGCCGTCCGACAAGGAGTTCCGCCATGCCTCAGATCACCGTCGACCACTCCGCCGAACTCACCCCGGCCTTCGACCGCGCCGCGTTCGCCCGCGACCTGCACACCGCGGTCGTCGAGATCGCCGCCGCCAAACCGGAGGCATGCAAGACCCAGTTCCGCGCCGCCGAGTACTCCGCCTTCGGGTACGAGGGGGAGGGCCACGGCATCGTGCACGTCACCCTCGGTCTCCTCGCCGGCCGCACCCCCGAGGTCAAGGCCGAACTGACCGCCGCTGTGCTGGAGTTGCTCAAGAAGCACATCGCCGACGAAGGGATCGCCCTGCACGCCTCCGCCGAAGTCCGGGAACTGGACCCGTCGTACAAGAAGCTCCAGCGGTAACTCCCCGGCGGGCAACCGCCTTTACGACGCCAGCGCGATGAGCCGGACCGCCAGCATCCCGAACGGGCCGTCGGCCGGCTCTCCGCTCAGCACCGGGCGCAGCAGCTCCTTCAGCTCCTCGTCGAACGCGGCGGTCACGGCCGTCAACGCGGCGAAGTCGTGGACGAGTTGGAGCTGGAGTTCCTCGCGGGGGATGCGCCGGCCGTCCAGCCAGATCAGGGCCGTCGACTCGGCGAGGGAGATCCAGGAGCGGACGAGCAGTTCGAGCCGGGGCGGCGGGTCGCTGATGCCCAGGTGCGACAGGATGTGCTCGTACGCCTGCTGGCGCACGGAGTTGATGAGCGCGTTCGTCGTCGAGGAACCCACCGCCGGGCCACCGCGCAACAGGGCGGCGAACCCGGGGCCGTGGTCGTCGACGAAGTCGAAGTAGCGCCGCATGACCCGCAGCAGCCGGGTGCCGAGCGGGCCTTCCCGCGGCTCCGCGAACCGGCTCGCCAGATCCTCCGACGCGCGCTTCAACGCGGCCTCGTACAGGCTGAGTTTGCCCGGGAAGTAGTGGTACACCAGCGGCCGGGAGATACCGGCCGCCGCTGCTATCTCGTCGATCGACACCTCGTCCGGGGAACGCTGGGCGAACAGTTCGAGCGCGACGCCGATCAGCTGCTGCCGTCGCTCGTCGACGCCCATTCTCCGACGCACCCCGGTTGTCATGACGGCAACTTTACCGAGCCCCACCCCGCGCCAACCGCCCGGACCGGTACGGACGTTCACAAGTCGAGCACAAGACGCCCGCCGCGCGCCCGCGAGACGCAGATCAGCAGCGAGTCGGCGCGCTCCTCATCGGTGAGCAGCTCGTCCCGATGGTCCACCTCACCCTCCAGAACCCGCTGGCGGCACGTCCCGCAGAACCCCTGCTCACAGGAGTACAGCGTGTCCGGCAACTCCTTGCGCACGGCGGCCAGCACCGACGAACCGGCCGGAACCTTCACCACCCGTCCACTGCGCCGGAGTTCGACCTCGAAAGCCGTCCCGTCGGTCAACGGCCCACTCCCGCCGAACCGTTCGAGCCGCACCCCCGGCACCCGCTCCTCCACCGCCCGCGCGAGCCCCTCGGGCCCACAGCAGTAGACGGCCGTCCCCTCCGTCAACTCCCCGAGCAGCGAGTCCAGTTCGGGCCGTCCCTCGACCACCGTCACCCGGTCCGCCCCGAACTCCCCGACCTCCGCCAGGAACGGCATCGACGCCCGCGACCGGCCGCAGTACAGCAACCGCCACTCGGCGCCCGCCGGCAGCGCCCGCAGCATCGGCAGGATCGGCGTGATCCCGATCCCGCCCGCGACGAACACGTACGCGGGGGCGCCGGAAACGAGCGGAAAGCGGTTGCGCGGCCCCCGCACCTCGACCTCGTCGCCCACCCGGAGCCCTTCGTGCACCTCCCGCGACCCGCCCCGCCCGTCCTCGACGAGCCGTGCGGCGACCGTGTACGCCGAGGTGTCCGCCGGGTCCCCGCACAGCGAGTACTGCCGGACGAGCCCCGACGGCAGCACCAGATCGAGATGCGCACCCGGCTCCCAGCGCGGCAAGTCCCGCCCTTCGAGGCGCAGTCGGACGACACCTTCGGCGACCGTCTCGTGCGCCGCGATCAGCAGTCGCAGCCCGCGTGTGCGAGGCCGCCCGGAGACCGGCTCGTCCAGCGCGGGCATCGGCCACAGCGGCGAGGACCGGATGCGGCGGCGCAGCGAGCGCTTCACCAGCAGTGCCGCGCCGGCGACTGCCACCACCGTCCGCAGCCGGGGCGCCGGGAAAAGACGGGACCCCATCAGGCGGCCCTCTTCTCGGCGGCGAGCGCGGCCGGGGACGTCGCGAGGTAGGCGACGGCCTGCGCGGTCGACGCCTCCTGCGAGGGGTGGTAGGCGTGGCTGAGGTAGCGCGGGATCGACTTGAGCAGGTCACCCGTCGCGGGCAGCGTCCCCTGCCTGCCGCTCAGGTAGAAAGCCTTCACGCTCGCTTTTCCGCCCAGGACGCTCGGGTCGTTCTCCATGAAGTACCGCGTCCCGCGCTGCCACAGGAACACCAGCGTCGCGAACGCCGTCGCCCACGTCCGCACCCGGCGCCGGTACCCGCCGTCGACGTGCATGAACAGGTCGAACGCGACCGAGCGGTGCTCGACCTCCTCCGCGCCGTGCCAGCGCAGCAGGTCCAGCATCATCGGATCGGCGCCCCGCCGGTCCAGCTCCTCGGCGTTCAGGACCCAGTCCCCGAGGAACGCCGTGTAGTGCTCGATCGCCGCGATCAGCGCCACCCGCTCCATCAGCCACCAGCGCCGCGCCCGCCCCGGCGGGAGGGTCCGGTCGCCGAGGAGCTTCTCGAACATCCAGTCCACCTGCGCGGTGTACGGCGTCGGGTCGAGGCCCTGTTCCCGCAGGTGGGGGAGGACCTCGTCGTGCGCCTGCGAGTGCATCGCCTCCTGCCCGATGAACCCGATGACGTCCGCGCGCAGCCGCTCGTCCCGGATGTACGGCAGGACCTGCCGGTAGACGTGCACGAACCACCGCTCGCCCGCCGGCAGCAGGAGGTGCAGCACATTGATGGTGTGCGTGCTGAAGGGGTCCCCGGGCACCCAGTGTAGCGGGGTGTCCTCCCAGGAGAACGACACCTTCCGCGCCTTGAGGTCGACCCGCTCGCCCTCGACCGGCCGGGGCTCGTGCTTGTTAGACATAATGTCAATGTACTGATGGGTAGGCCAGGGGTGAACCCCCGCGCACGCCCGAATTTCAGCAACCGATTTCCGTCGGTCGCCGGCCACGGCCCTTACCGCAGCCCCTGGACGGCCTTCCCGCTCTTCAGCGTCCCCGCCAGGCTCGCCTGCACCCCTTGCTCGGTACGGGCGGCGAGGAGGTTGCCCTGCTTCGAGACCTTGAGCCCGCCCTCGGTGCGCACCGACGCCGTGTCCTTGTCCCCAGCGGCGAGCAGGAACCAGTGCCCCGCCTTCGACTTCCACAGCGCCCCGGCCAGCACATGCGGATCACGCGGACCGCACGCGGGCACGTCCACCGCCCGCGCGACGGCCGCTCCGATCAGCCCCTCCGGCGTGTGGAACTGGGCCAGCGCCCGCGCCCCGTCACCCCGCCAGGTCTCCGCACGCGTGCACACCCACTCCGCCGACCCCGTCCCGTCCGGCAAGGGCTGGCGCGCGAACTGCCAGACGTTCACGGCCCGTACGCCCTGCGCCCGCGCGTCGGCCAGCGAACACGCGTACGGCGCCCAGGTCTTGAGAGCCTCCGCACCGGTCGCGTCCCGCCCCGCGCCAGGCTTCCCCGAGGTGAGCCGCGCCGGGACCAACTCACCCAGGTCGCTGAGGAGTTGACGGCCCTCGCCGCCGGTCAGCTCCAGGACGTTCCACCCGGTGCAGGTGCCCTGCCTGGTCGCCGGGGAGACCGTCGGGGACGTCACCCCGCCGGTCAGCGTCAGGTCCATCACCCCGGCGCCCGGCTTCGACAGGTCCCGCTCACCGGCCTTGGTGACCCAAGGGGCCGTCAGGAAACGGACGTTGCCGTCGGCGCGGCCCAGCACGACCGCGCCCGCCTCGGCGCCGGACGCGCCGTCCACCCGGGCGAAGTCCAGCGCCGCCCCGGCCGTGCCGTCCTTCGGCTCGGCGTAACGGGCGATGCGCAGACCGTCGTACAGGATCACCACGCGGGCGTTGTCCACCGTTCCCGCGTACAGGAGTTGGGGCGGGCCCGCCGGGCCGCCGGTCGGGGTGTCGGGGGTCGCCGATACGTGGACCTGTTCACCGGGACGCGCCCAGACCGCGAGCGCGCGATGCAGCAGGGCGTCGTCACCGGTGAGTTCACCGCGCGCGGGCCACGCCGAGAAGTCCGTGCGCGACGACGTCCTCCACGCCACCGGCGAGACCTTCACCAGCCGCCCCGGGTCCAACGCGGCCTCCGCCGCAGGGTTCTTGGCGTACGACGGGGCCGCCGCGCCGTCCGGACCCCAGCCGCCGCCCGGCAGCGCCACCAGCGCCCCGCACACCAGGAGCGCGGCACCCGCCGCGAGCGCCGCCCGGCCGTGCTGGCGGCGGCGCATCAGGTCCGTCGGGCGGGCCTGGAGCGAACACGGGTCGAACTCGGGGGAGTCGAGCAGCGTGTACTCCGCGTCCACCTCGCCCGCCTCGCGCAACGCCGCGTCGATCGCCTCGACCCCGCACTCCCCGAGGACCTTCCGGACGTCGCCGTCGGGGAGTTGTTCGAGGCCGCGCAGCGCGAACGCCGCCCGCGCCGGGCCGTCCAGCTCCGACAGCCGCTGCTCCAGGGCGAGTTCGTCGGCTCCGCCCGACCGAGGGAACAGCCGCAGCCCCCGCACCTGCGGCAGCAGCGGCGGGAACTGCGCCCGCTTCGGCCACGCCCGGCGCTTCAGCGGCAACCCCGCGCAGCCGGTTCAGGCCCGCGCACACCGAACCGACCGTCATCACGGTCGCCTCGTCCTCCACGACGACCCCGACGCAGCCGGAGTCCCGCAGGATCCACTCGACCTGGTTC
>NZ_JBTYMC010000375.1:0-5780 GCF_054880855.1 Streptomyces sp. S6
CCCGCCTCGAACCTCCCGCCGAGCAGCGAGACCCGCTCCTGGCACCCCACCAGCCCGCTGCCGGTCCCGCCCTGCGAGCGCACCCCGGTGCGCGGGGCGGTGTTCGTGACCGACACCTCGACCGCGCCGCCCGTGTCCCTGACGACCACCCGGGTGTCCGCCCCGGCCGCGTGCTTCAGCGCGTTGGTGAGCCCTTCGCGCACGACCCGGTGAATCGCCTGCCGGGTCCGGAACCCCACCTCTGCCGTGTCGGGCACGGACCAGTCCAGCTCGACGGTGCTGCCCGCCCTGCGGGAGCCGGTGACCAGGGCGGTGATGTCCTCGCGGGTGCCGCGTTCCTCCCCCGTGAGGTCCGTGTGGTGCAGGACGCCGAGGATCTCGCGGAGTTCCCGCATGGCCGTCCCGGCGGTCGTGCGCAGGAGTTCGGCCTGTCCGGCGAGGGCGGGTGCCTGCCGGCCGGCGGCGAGTTCGAGGGCTCCGGCGTGGACGGAGATGAGGCTGAGCCGGTGGCCGAGCAGGTCGTGCATCTCGCCCGCTATGCGGTGGCGCTCCTGCATCCGGGCCGACTCGTCGCTGAGCGCGCGGGCCTGTTCGAGGTAGGCGTTGCGCTCCTTGAGGAGTCTGACGAGGGGCCGGCGGCGGCCGAGCAGCCGGCCCGCGAGGGCGGGCAGCACCAGCAGGATCACCGCGCTGCCCGCGCTGCCGCCGAGTTCCAGCAGCCGGTCCTGCGGCTGGAGCGCCGCCTTGAAGAGGGCGAGGACACCGACGAGCCCGCAGGAGATCCCGGCGGTCCGCCACAGCCGCTCCACCCTGCGCGCGGCGGCCAGCACGACGAGCGGTGCGACCGCCATCGTCCACACGTTCTCCCCCACGACCAGCACCGACGCCCCCAGGATCGCGACGCCGGGCCGCAGCCGCCGGGCGGGCACGAGAAGCGTCGCCCACAGCGCTTCGAGGATCGCCCACAGCACGTGAACCGGGGGTGCGAGGAACAGCGGCAGCAGGCAGCAGAGCGCCGTGAGCGCGCTGAGGAGTCCCTCGCGGACGGCCGTGCGGTGGTCGGCGGCGAGGGCGTCCGCCCTGATCGCGGTGGCCTCCTCACGGACCCTCGACACCCGTGCGTCCGTGAGCAGTCGACGCATGTTCTCCCCTCCGGCGGCGTTCTCCCAGGGGGAACCGTAGCCGTCGGGAGTCACGCGCCGAGCAGGGGAGTCAGGTCGGCCCGCAGCGCGCCAGCGTCCGGGCCGAGGACGCCGGTGACGGTCTCGTCGTCGAGGAGGGCGGTCAGGAGGTGGACCGTGCCGGTGGTGGGGGCGCCGTGTTCGGCGGCGGTGAGGCGGGCGAGGTCGGTGGCGCGCTCGGCGGCGGGGGTGAGCGTCGTGTACTCCTCGGCTTCTTCTTCGGGGGCTGTGGGTGCGGCGGTGAGGGCGGCGCGCAGGGTGTCCTGCCGTATGCCGTGCGCGCGCAGGACGTCCACCGCGGAGTTGGCGGCCTTCAGGTCGTCGGGAAGAGTGCGGCCGTGGACGTGGAGGGTGCGGTCGAGGGCGAGGATGCCCGCGAGTTGGTCCACCGGCTCGCAGAGGTCACGGCCCCGGCGTGCCGCATGGCGCAGGGCCTCGGAGTGGACGGCGGACAGGACCGGCGAACCGTTCGCCCCGCTTCCCGAGACCCAGGAACCGAGCACGCGTGTCACGGGGTTGCTCTTGCGGCCGAACGCCCCGCCCATGCGAAGCACCCGCAGGCTCAAGGGTTCCGGCGCCTCCTCCGGGGTGCGGGCGGCGAGGCGTTCCAGGGCGGCGGCCGTGTCGATCCGCTCCAGCGTCATCGCCTCCCGCGCGCGGGTGCCGGGCAGCTCCAGGAGGGCGCGGGCCACGTGGTTCCGGTTGACGGAGAGAGTGCCCTCGGCGCGGGCCGCCTCCAGGGCGTGGTGCAGTGCGGCGCGCAACGCCCTTGTCATGCCGGGGAGTTCGACCGCGTCCGGCTTGCCGGTGCGGCGCGTCCACAGCGCCTCCCGCCAGACGGCGTCCACCTCGTCGTCCACGACGTCCTCGGCCTCGTCGGTGCTGATCCAGCGCCCTCCCGTGGCCAGCGCCCTGATCAGCCCGCCGAGCGAACCGGACTTCCGCATCCCGGGGGCGATCGCCTCACCGGCGTCCGTCTCCGCCACCAGTTCCTCAAGGACCGTGTCCGTGCCGACGGCCTTCAGCTCGACCCTGACCGCGACCTTCAGCGCCCGCGCCAGCGACTGCACGACGTCCGTGCCGAACTCCGTCGTCATCCCGTCGGTGTGCTGCCCCATCTGCGGCTCCCCTTCCACGCGTTCTCGTTCACCGTGAACGCTAGGGCGCTCCGGCCGGTCGTCGCATCGGCCGATCGTCCAGCGCCGTGTGCCGATCGGCCCGGTCAGCTCTGCCGGAGCGGCACGTCGGGGAAGGTGCCGGGGAGTTCGCGCAGCCGGTGGCCGAAGAAGGCGGCCGGGCACAGGCCGGTCAGGGTTCGCGGGGGTTGTCCCCACCGCTGGTTCTGAGGGCGTGCAGGCTCCGGCAGCCGTCCACGAGAAGTCCCGTTCCGAACATGATCGCGAAGATCGAGTAGGGCACCTCCGTGATCTTCCCCAGGAGGTACAGCACCGTGAGCGTCAGCCCGGCGGCCACCTGCACCCCGGCGAACAGCGCCTTCCTCATCCCCGCACCAGCCTCGCCGTCACGGTCTTCGGACGCTGGTACTCGTGCAGCGCCAGCACGCTCAGGTCGGTCCCGTGTCCCGACGCGCCCCGGCCGCCGTGCGGCAGTTCCGCCGTCTGGGCGAGGTGGCAGTTCAGCCATGCCTCCCCCGCGTCGAGCCGGGCGGCCACTTCGAGTCCGGTCGTGAGGTCCCGGGTCCAGACGCTGGCCGCGAGGGCCTGCGGGACGCCGTTCGCGAGGTGGACGGCGGCGTCGAGGCCGTCGGCCTGCTGGACCGTCAGCAACGGCCCGAACACCTCCTCCACGACGGCCGGATCGTCGTCGGGAAGGTCGGCCAGGATACGGACGGGACGCCAGAAGCCGTTCTCCTCACCGGCCCCGGCAACGACCTCGCCGAGCAGATTGCGGCGCGCTGCCGAGGACTTGACGATCCCGTCGTAACGGGCCGCCTGGTCCGCGTTGTTGAGGGGGCCGAAGTCCCGGCCGGCGGCGCATCGCCTTGCCGCTGCGGCGAGTTCGGCGACCGTCTGCTCGTAGTTCTCGCGCAGGGTGATCACGCGGGCGGGGGCGGCGCAGCTCTGTCCGGCGTTGTAGGCGCAGGCGTCGACGAGCCGGGTCCAGGTGTCGGCGGGGGCGTCGGGGAGGACCAACACGGGTGCGTTGCCGCCGAGTTCGAGGCTCACCCGGCGGCCACCCGCCCGTGCGGCGACATCGGCGCCGGCGCGGGCGCTGCCGGTGAACGCGATCATGTCGACGTCGGCGGCGACGAGGAGCCGCCCGGTCTCCCGGTCCCCCGGCACCGTCTCCAGCACCCCCGGCCCGAGTGCTTCGGCGGCGTGTTCGGCGAGCAGCTCCAGGGAGTCCGGCGTCGTCTCGGCGGGCTTGGCCACGACGGTGTTCCCCGCGGCGAGGGCGGGCGCGCACCGCCAAGCGGCCATCATCAGCGGGTAGTTCCAGGGCACGACGACGCCGACGACGCCGAGGGGCTCCCACCGCACCCAGCTCTCGTGCCCGTCGATCAACCGCCCGGCGGCAGGCGCGGTCTGGGCGCGCACGGCGGACGCGTAGAACCGGAACAGGTCGGCGACCTGCGCCACCTCCCCCACCGTCTCACGCTGAGGCTTGCCGGTCCCGGCGTTCTCCCGGGCGGCGTACTCGGCCGCGTGCTCCTCCACCAGGGCGGCCAGCCGCTCCAGCCCGCGTGAGCGGTCCTTGGGGGTGAGCGCCCGCCAACTCGTCATTGCCGCACGGGCGTTGGTGACCGCTGTGCCGATCTCGGCTTCTCGGCCGATGGGCGAGGTGCCTCGGGAACGCCCGGTGCGGGGATCTATGAGGATGGTGTTCACGTGCGCTGTTCTCCCTTAGAGGTCGTAGGCCCGGAGCCACAGCTCCAGGGTGAGGACGAGCCACAACTTGCCGCCCTGCCGGGGCAGTAGCGTCCCCTCGCCGCGCAGCCAGGTCCGTACGGTGTCCGCGCGGAACAGCCCCCGCTCCCGTGCCGCCCTGCCGAGCAGCAGGTCGGTGCCGAGGTCCCGCAGCGGTCCGCTCAGCCACTGCTGCACCGGCACCCGCATCCCGCTCTTGGGCCGGTCCACGACCGTCTCGGGCAGCAGGTCCCGCGCGGCCTCCTTGAGCACCCATTTCTCGGCCGTGCCCCGGAGTTTGAGCGTGGGCGGGACGGTGAAGGCGTGGTCGACGACGCGCCGGTCGAAGAGGGGGGCGCGGCCCTGGAGCCCTTGGGAGGCGGTGAGGCGTTCGACCTTGGTGAGGATGTGGTGGGCGCCTTTGGTGCGGAGGTTGCAGTGGAGGAGCTGGTTGAGGAGGTGGGGCATGCGGCCCTGGCCGGTGAGGTAGGGCTCGACGAAGCGTTGCGGGGCCGGCGCGGCCTCCAGGGCGGAGAGGGTGTCGGCGGTGAGCAGGTCGGGGAGGTCGGTCCAGCATTTGCGGTACGAGCGCAGGTAGGCGGTCGCCCGGTCCTCGGACCAGGGGGCGCGGGCGTGCATCGTCTGCACCAGCATGGGGAGGTTCTTCGGCCCGCCGAACACCGGGTCGCCGCCTTCCCCGTTGAGGACGACACCGAACCCGTCCCCGGCGACCGCCTCGGCGAGCAGCAGGTTCGGCACGGTGAGCGGGTCGCCGACCGGGCTGTCGAGCAGCGCGGCGGTGTCGGCGAGGCGGGCGGCGACGGCCGTCCCGGAGACGGTCAGCACCCGGTGCCGGGTCTGGCAGTGGGCGGCGACCAGCCCGGAGTAGCCCAGTTCGTTGGGGAGTTCGTCACCGAAGCTGATCGAGTAGGTGTGGACGGGCCGCCCGTGCAGCTTCGCGGCGAGCGCGGTGACGAGGGAGCTGTCGACGCCGCCGGAGAGCAGCACGGCGACGGCCTCGTCCTCGGGGAGCCGTCGCGCGGTGGCCTCCTCCAGAAGGGCGCGCAGCGTCTGGACGGGGTCGTCGTCATCGTCGATCCGCTCCCTCGGCTCCCAGAACACCGTCTCCGCCGTACTCCCGTCCGCCTTGAGCCGCAGCACCCGTCCCGGCAGCACCTCCCGAACGCCCTCCAGGAGGGTCTCGTCGCCCGGCAGGTAGGCGAAGGTGAGGAAGGAGCGGACGGCGGAGAGGTTGACGCGGGTGCCGAGCGCGGGCCAGCGACGCAGGGCGCGCAGTGAGGTGGCCGCCGCCCAGGTGCCGTCCGCGCGGGCGTAGAACAGGGTGCGGGCGCCGACGTGGTCGCGGATCAGGACGACGTCGTCCCCGTCGAGGACCGCCAGCGCGAACATGCCTTCGGCGAGCGCGACGCCCTCCGCGCCGAGGCGGGTCCAGCAGCGCAGGAGGAGTTCGCCGTCGGTGACGTCCGGCGGGACGGGGGCGCCGTCGGCGGCCAGGGCGGCGTGGAGTTCGGGGCGGTTGTGGAGGGTGACCTCGCCGACGGCCCGCGCTCCGTCCGCCTCGAACGGGCCGTCCGCGTGGCCGGGTTCGCCCGGGACGACTCTCGGCGAGTTCGGCGGCGAGGCGGCCGAGTGCGTCGTCCACGTCGGACATCCGGTAGCCGCGTACGGCGAGCGGGAAGCGGAGGGTGTCGACGTCCGCGCGGGTGACCGG
>NZ_JBTYMC010000376.1:0-5710 GCF_054880855.1 Streptomyces sp. S6
CCGCCCACCGAACCCACGCCAGCCCCCGAACCCGCCCCACCCACCGCCCCCCAAGCAACCCCCACCCCCGCCACCCCCCAGGAGCCGCCCCGATGACCCCCGGTCCGGACCCCCGTCGCTACCGCCTCAACCGTGCCGGTATCCGTAACGTCTGGCAGTACGACGAGCAGGAGTTCGCCTTCGGTGAGGGGCGTCTGCTGTTGCGTGGCAAGAACGGTGCGGGCAAGTCCAAGGCGCTGGAGATGCTGCTGCCGTATCTGCTCGACGGCGACGCGCGGGCCCTGGACGCGACGGGGACCGGCCGCACCACCCTCCTGTGGCTCATGCTCGACGGCTTCGAGCAGACCAACCGGCTCGGCTACCTGTGGGTGGAGTTCGCAAGGACCGGCGAGAACGGTGAGGACCACCACCTCACCCTCGGCGCGGCGGTCCGCGCCTCCCGTTCGACCGGGACGGCGAAGCCCTTCTTCTTCGTGACCGAACGCAGAGTCGGCGAGGACCTGCACCTGGCCACCGCGGGCCAGCCCCTCCCGCTCGACCAGCTCAGAACCGCCGTCGGCCCGGACAACGTCACCGACCGCGCCGTAGAGCACCGGGCCAGGGTCGCCCGCGAACTGTTCGGCCTCACCGACACCGCCCGCTACCGCAACCTCCTCCACCTCCTGCACCGCCTGCGCCGCCCCACGATCGGCGACCGCATCGACTCCGGCGGCCTGGTCTCCGTCCTCGCCGAGACCCTCCCCGCGCTGGACGACGAGGTCGTGGAGAAGGTCGCGCGCAACCTCGACGACCTGGACACGGTCCGGGCCGACCTCGGCCGCCTCGAACGGACCGACCGCGCGCTGCACACGTTCCTCACCGGCTACCGGGGCTACCTGCACGGCGTCCTGCGCCGCCGGGCCGCGGAGACGGACGGCGAGCTGGGCAGGCTCGCCCGGACCCGCAGGGCGGCCGGGGACGCGGACCGCAGGACGGCGGAACTCCGCGTGCGGGAGGCGGAGTTCACCACCCGGGTCGAGGCCCTCGACGTCGAGCGGGCCAAGGCCGAGGAGGACCTCGCGGCGCTGCGCGCGAGCACCGGCTACCGCAGCCTCCGGGAACTCGGCGAGAAACGCGACACGGTCAAGGCCCTGCACGGCACCGCCGCCACCGCCTTCAAGTCGCTGCGGCAGGCACACAGCAACCAGGAGGGCGCGGGCCGCAGCCTCGCCGCGGAGGCCCAGCGGCTCGGCGCGGACCTCGCCGACCTGAGCACGGCACACGGCGCACTGGTGGAGGAGGCCGAGCGCTCGGGCCTCGACCCCGCACATCTGGGCGAGCCCTTCGCCCCCTCCGCCGTGCCGGTCACCGCTGCCACCACGGCCCAACTGACCGCACCGGACGGCGACTTGCACCTCGTGCGGCACGACGCGGTGACGGCCGTCGACACCGAGGCGTGCGCGAGCGCGCTGTCCGCCTGGGGTGCCCGGCTCGACACCGTACGGCCGGTGATCAAGAACCGGTCCCGGACCGTGACGGACCTGATCGGCCTCATGGACCGCGCACGCCTGGGCCACCACGTCGACGGTGTGGTCGATGTCCGTCTCGGTGAGGGCGGCGCTGACCACGAAGGACGGTGCGAGGACGCCGCCGGAGAGGAGGCGGCGCAGGAAGAGGGTGCGGTAGGGCTGGGAGGGGCGTCGGTGTTCGTCGAGGGTGGCGAAGACCAGGTTGCTGGCCCGGCCCCGGACGACGACGTGGTCCCCGACACCCATCCCGGCGGCGGCCTCGCGGACCCCGGCGGCGAGGCGCTCACCGAGGGCGTGCAGCCGCGCGGTGACGCCCTCCTCCGCATAGGTCGCCTGGACGGCCATCGCGGCGGCCAGGGAGTGGGTCTCCGCGCCGTGCGTCGTCGACAGGAGGAACACCCGGTCGCCGGGGTGCCGCAGCCCGCCGCGCTCCATGAGGGCCCGGCGTCCGGCGAGCGCGGCGACGGCGAACCCGTTACCGAGGGCCTTGCCGAACGTCGAGAGGTCGGGGACGACGCCGTACAGACCCTGGGCGCCCGCCTCGGACCAGCGGAACCCGGTGATCATCTCGTCGAAGACGAGGACGCAGCCGTGCCGGTCGGCCAGTTCCCGGAGCCCCGCGAGATAGCCCGGCGGCGGCTCGGTGTGGGTGGCAGGTTCGAGGACCAGGCAGGCGACCTCGCCCTCGTACCGGTTGAGGAGTTCCTCCGTGGCCGCCAGGTCCCCGTACGGGAACGTCACCGTCAACTCGGCCGTCTCCGCCGGGATCCCGGCCGACATCGGGGTGAGGCCGATGAACCAGTCGTCCACGGAGAAGAACGGATGGTCGGCGCAGAGGGCGACCCGGGACCGGCCGGTGACGGCACGCGCGAGGCGCACGGCGGCGGTCGTCGCGTCGGACCCGTTCTTCGCGAACTTCACCATCTCGGCCGTCGGCACCGTCGCGAGGAACCGCTCCGCCGCCTCCACCTCGACCACGGACGGCCGGACGAAGTTGGCACCCCGCTCCAGCTCCCGCCGCACCGCCTCCGTCACCCGGGGGTGTGCGTGCCCGAGACTCACCGACCGCAGCCCCGACCCGTACTCGACGTACAGGTTCCCGTCGACGTCCCACACGTGGGCGCCCCGGCCGTGACTGATGACCGGCGCGAGGTTCTCGGGGTACTGGTCGTCGCCCTTGGCGTAGGTGTGCGCGCCCCCGGGGACCAGGGCGTGCAGCCGCTCGTTGGCCGCGCGCGAGCGGGGCAGGTGCAGTTCTCCGGCGTCCACGTCAGTTCTCCTCGTGCTTCAGTACCTCGGCCAGGCTCGGCGCCTTCCGGTCCCGCCCGGAGACCGCCGCGACGGGCAGCGGCCAGGGGATCGCGAGTTCCGGGTCGTCGAAGGCGATCGTCACGTCCTCCGAAGGGTCGTGCGCGCGGTCGATCCGGTACGACACGTCCGCCGGGTCGGTCAGCGCCTGGAAGCCGTGCGCGCACCCCGCCGGGACGTACAGGGTGACCTGCGTGTCGTCGGACAGCTCGAAGAACGCCCGGTTCAGATAGGTCGGCGAGCCGGGCCGCAGGTCCACGACCACGTCGAAGATCCGCCCGTACGAACACCGCACGAGCTTCGCCTCCCCCCTCCCGGACCGCAGATGCATCCCGCGCAGCACCCCCCGCACCGAACGCGACAGGCTGTCCTGGACGAACGCGTCCGGGTCGAGGCCCACCGAGCGCAGCACCTCGGCGTCGAACGTGCGGGAGAAGAACCCCCGTTCGTCCGTGTGCGGGGTCGGGGTGAACAGGTACGCGCCGTCGATCTCGGGAACGCCGGTCGCTTTCATCGAGCCTCCCGCAGGGCCAGGGCCGTCGTCAGGGCGGTGAACTGGTCGTCGAGTTGCCGGGTGGCGGCGAGGTTGTGCCCGGCGAGCGTCCGCCGCAGTTCCGGGGCGCGCTTCTCCAACTCCCGGAACTGGTCGAGCAGCCGCTCCGCGTCGACCTCGCGCGCCGGATGACAGAACGCGCCCAGCCCCATGCGGGCCATCAGCGCCTCCGTCTTCGTCGCATAGCTGAGCGCGAGCGTGGGTGTCCCGACCCGCAGTGCGCAGATCAGGTTGTGGTACCGGGTCGCGACGACGGTCTCGGCCGCCGCCGTCTCCCTCATCAGGTCGGCCAGCGAGACCGTCTCGGCGGCGCTGACCAGCGGCGAGTCCACCGCGCCGAGGATCGCGGCGACCACCGGCGCGTCCACCCCGTCGCCGGTGAGCAGCCGCACCCGCCGCCCCTCCGCGACGAGCGCCCGCACGAACCCGGTCGTCCCGGCGAGGTAACGCCTGTGGATCTCCTCGGCCCGCGCCCGGTCGTCGTTGCCGCCGTGGAACGCCATGACGCCGACACAGACCAGCCCGGGAGTCGGCGCGTCCACCTCGGGGAGCGGCAGGGCGAACGCCAGGTCCGGGTGGACGTCGTCGCGCGAGGTGTCCACCCCCATCGCCCGCATCGCGTCCCGCGACGGCGCGTCCCGGTACGACCGGTGCGCGGCCAGCCGTGCCGACCAGCGCACCAGCGCCCGCACCGGACGTGAACCGATCGGCGCGGCCCCCACCCCGACCAGCGCCACCGGCGTCCGGGTCACCCGGCCCGCCGCGCACAGCAGGAACAGGGCGTACGGGAACCCCCACGGCCGCAGCGGCAGCGTGGCCTCCAGGACCCCCATCCCCGGCACGATCACCACATCGTGCCGCCGCACCCAGGCCGCCGTCCGGAACACGTCGACGGCCTTCCCGAGCCCCTTCCCCACGACGGCCCTTGCGCGGGACGCCGTCCGGTACTCACCCCGGTACCAGTGCAGCCGCGTCGCGGGGATCCCGAACCGCGCGGACACCGCCTCGGGGCCGCCGCACAGCGCGTCCACCACCGCGTCCGGATGTGCGGCCCGCAGATACCCGAGGAGCGCCTCCAGGGACCCGTCGTTGCCGAGGTTGCCGGAGCCGAGCAGGCCGAACACGCCGATCCGCAGCGGGGTTTCGTGGGTGGCCTTCATGCCCGCCTCCCTTTGGGCCTTCATGCCCGCCTCCCCTCACGCCCCGCGACCAGCGCGTCCACCGACACCGCCAGCGCCGACGGATCCACCGGCGCCCGGTCCTCGACCCGCTCCCCGGCGCCCGGCCGCACCCGGCTGCCCGCCCACGCGGACAGGTGCCGGTAGCAGGCGCGGCGGTCCGCCGAGGAGAGCGGCGCCCGCCGGATGGCGGCGACGAAACCCCACACGTACTCGGCGAGCAGCCGGGGTGTGGGATGCAGGATGCCTCCCCGGCGCAGGTCCAGATTCACGCAGCGAGAGCGCTTCGACGGGTTCGCGCGCTCCGCGCGGGTGGGGTGGTCGCGGCGGAAGTACAGCAGCTCCGGCACCTGGTGGAACGGCCCGTGCAGGGCGATCTCCGCGACGAATGTGCGGTCCGCGTGGTGGTAGCTGTCGAGGGGCTTCACCCGGCGCAGCACATCCGCGCGCAGCACCCCGTAGAAGTCGTCGCCGCCGGGCTCGAACAGGAGACTCCGGAAGCGTTCCGGCGCGGACGGCGAGTCGGTGGCCAGCGTGTACTCGTAGGGGACGGTCACCTTTCCGTCGCCGTCGATGACCGCCTGAGCGGAGTGCGCGAGGATCATTTCCGGGCGTTCGTCCAGCGCGTCCACGCAGAGCCGTAACAGGTCGCGGCCGTACAGGTCGTCGTGCGAGGCCCACTTGAAGAGTTCGCCGCGCGACTCGGTGAAGACCAGGTTGTGGTTCGGGGTGGCGCCGATGTTGCGGGGCAGCCGCAGATAGCGGATCCGGGAGTCCTTCGCGGCGTACCGGCGGCAGATGTCCTCGGTCCCGTCGGCCGAGGCGTTGTCGGAGACGATCAGCTCGAAGTCCTCGTACGTCTGCCCGAGCAGCGCGTCGAACGACTCGGCCAGGTACTCCTCGCCGTTGTACACGGGCAGGCCGATGCTCAGCCTGGGTCGGTCGGTCATCAAGTCCTCGCTTCGGGAACGTCGGAGATTTCGGGGACGGCGTCGCGGTGGTGCTCGCGCAGCGCCGACCTCAACTGGAGCCACCACACGGCCGAACCGCTCAGTGTCGCGGCGGCGACCCCCCACGCCGAGCCGACCGTGCCGCCCAGCGCGGCCCCGCCGAGACCGCCGCCGACATAGCCGCAGGACGCGAAGAGCTGGCAGCGCAGGCTG
>NZ_JBTYMC010000377.1:0-5707 GCF_054880855.1 Streptomyces sp. S6
CCGACGCGCCGCTGCCGCACCCGTCGACCGCCGCGCGCGCGGGGAGCTCGATCTCCGTCGCCGGGCGGCCAGGGGTGAGCGTGCGGCTCGCCGGGTGCTGTACGCCCGTGCCCGCCGACGAGGTCACCGGGTTCGCCGTGCGCGGGGGAGTCGTCACCGTCCACCGCGTCGAGTGCGCCGCCGTCGCGCGCATGCGTGGTGCCGGGCGGCCCGAGGCCGACGTCCACTGGGGCGACTCCACCGCGTGCCGGGTCACCCTCCTCGCCGAATCGTTCGGCCGCCCGCATCTCCTGGCCGACCTCACCGAGGCGATCGCCCTGGAAGGCGCCGAGATCGTCTCGGCCACCGTCGAACCGCCCTCCCAGGGGCGCGTCCGGCACACCTACACCCTCGAACTCGCCGACGCGGGCGAACTCCTCAGCCTCATGCGCGCGATGAGAAACGTTCCTGGGGTGTACGACGTGAGCAGGGCGCAGCATCATGCGGGGGCGCACTGAGGGGCCGGGTTTCGGGGCGGGCACGCGCGCGTAGGGATGTCCGGCTGGGGTCCCCGCGCGCGTAGCACCCCTGTCCCCGGCAACTCAGCCCCTCCCGGGCAACCCGTTCGGGTGGGTCGGGTGCGAGTCGGCGCCGTGGGGGAGAGGTGCGCTGGTAGCGGTGGGGCATGCTGCGCAGCTCCCGAACCGAAGCCTCCCGGATCCAGGCCTCCCCGGCCGAAGCCACCGGGACGGCCGATCCCACCCCCGCCTCACTCCGAGCCCCCCAGCGCCCGGCGTACCGCCCCCGCCGTCTCGCCCAGGCCGCCTTCGTCGCCTCCGCGCTCTCCCTCTGCCTCGTCGCCGCGAGCGCGCCCCCCGAGCAACTCGGCATCGGGGACCGGCTGTTCCCGAACCTCGGCAACCCGGGGTACGACGTCGCCGCGTACGACCTGGACTTCACGTACCCCGGGAGCAACGACAAGCCGCTGCGCGCGGTGACGACGATCGACGCGTGGACGACCGAACGGCTGGAGCGCGTCAACCTGGACTTCGCGCACGGCGACGTCGAGTCGGTCGAGGTCGACGGCGAACCGGCGACCTACGCGCGCGCGGGCGAGGACCTCGTCGTCACCCCGGCGCGCCCCCTCCCCGAGGGCAGCTGGATGCGGATCACTGTCCGGCACACCAGCGACCCGGTGCCCCCGGAGGACGGCGAGGGCGGCTGGGTGCGGACCGAGGACGGGCTGGCCATGGCGAACCAGGCGGACGCCGGGCACATGGTCTTCCCCTGCAACGACCACCCCTCCGACAAGGCGATGTTCACCATCAGGGTGACCGCCCCCGACGGCTACACGGCCGTAGCCAACGGCCTGCCCGCCGGCGTCGACCGCGCGCGCGGGACCACGACATGGACGTACCGCACCCAGCACCCCATGGCGACCGAGCTGACCCAGGTCTCCATCGGCCGCTCCAGCGTCCTGCACCGCGAGGGACCGCACGGACTGCCCGTCCGGGACGTCGTCCCGACGCAGGACCGGGAGGCCCTGGAGCCCTGGCTGGCGAAGACGCCGGACCAGATCTCCTGGATGGAGTCGAAGGTCGGCCCCTACCCGTTCGAGACGTACGGGCTGCTCATGGCGGGCGCCACCACCGGGTTCGAGCTGGAGACGCAGACCCTGTCGCTGTTCGAGAAGGACCTGTTCACCGAGCCCGGATACCCCGCGTGGTACGTCGAGTCGATCATGGTCCACGAACTGGCGCACCAGTGGTTCGGCGACAGTGTCTCCCCGCGCGCCTGGTCCGACCTGTGGCTCAACGAAGGGCACGCCACCTGGTACGAGGCCCTGTACGCCGAGGAGAAGGCGGGCCGCACACTGGAGGCCCGGATGAAGGCCGCCTACGGGGAGTCCGACCGCTGGCGCGCGGCCGGCGGTCCGCCCGCCCTCCCCAAGGGCCCCGAGCCCGGCCAGAAGATCAGCATCTTCCGGCCCGTCGTCTACGACGGCGCCGCCCTCGTCCTCTTCGCCCTCCGCGAGACCATCGGCCGCCCCGCCTTCGAACGCCTGGAGCGCGCCTGGGTGACCGAGCACCACGACGGTGTCGCGAGCACCGCCGACTTCACCCGCCTCGCGGAACGCGTCTCCGGCCGCGACCTGGGCGCCTTCTTCGACGCCTGGCTCCACGGCACGAAGACCCCGCCGATGCCGGGCCACCCGGACTGGAAGTCCAGGACGCCGGTGAAGGCGAAGCCGGCGCAGGAGCAGCCCGCGGCACGCCACGGACGCCCCTGAGGCACGCGGTGAGGGCGCAGGAAGGGCCCTGTGGGCTCGTGAAGGGCACCTCCGGCCCCGTCCCGCCTCGGATAAGCCGATGACGCGGCGGGGCGGGCCGTGCGAACATTTTCGGGCCGGCGTGGTACGAGGCCGAGGTGCGGGAATCTTCCGCGGGGCTCGTGCGTTGAGCAGGGTGACAGGCGCCCTAGCGGCATCTTCGACGACGTAAGGACCCAATGACCTCCTCTTCTTCCCCTTCCCAGGACACCCAGCGCGCCGCGCACTCCTATGCCGACGGTCTTCGGGCCGATGCCCTGATGGAAGAGGACGTCGCCTGGAGCCACACGATCGACGAGGAGCGGGACGGCGACCAGTTCGACCGCTCCGAGCGCGCGGCCCTGCGCCGCGTGGCCGGTCTCTCCACCGAGCTGGAGGACGTCACCGAGGTCGAGTACCGCCAGCTGCGGCTGGAGCGGGTCGTCCTCGTCGGCGTCTGGACCACCGGCACCGCACGCGACGCGGAGAACTCCCTCGCGGAGCTCGCCGCCCTCGCGGAGACGGCCGGCGCGTACGTCCTCGACGGCGTGGTCCAGCGCCGTGACAAGCCCGACGCGGCCACGTTCATCGGCTCCGGCAAGGCCCAGGAACTGCGCGACCTGGTCCTGGAGAGCGGCGCCGACACGGTGATCTGCGACGGCGAGCTGAGCCCCGGCCAGCTGATCGCCCTCGAAGACATCGTCAAGGTCAAGGTCATCGACCGCACGGCCCTGATCCTCGACATCTTCGCCCAGCACGCCAAGTCCCGGGAGGGCAAGGCGCAGGTCGCGCTCGCGCAGATGCAGTACATGCTGCCGAGGCTCCGCGGCTGGGGTCAGTCCCTGTCGCGGCAGATGGGCGGTGGCAAGGGCGGCGGTCTCGCCACCCGAGGCCCCGGTGAGACCAAGATCGAGACGGACCGGCGCCGGATCCGCGAGAAGATGGCGAAGATGCGCCGGGAGATCGCGGAGATGAAGACCGGCCGCGAGATCAAGCGCCAGGAGCGCAAGCGCCACAAGGTGCCGTCCGTCGCCATCGCGGGCTACACCAACGCCGGCAAGTCCTCGCTGCTCAACCGCCTCACGGGCGCGGGCGTCCTGGTCGAGAACGCCCTGTTCGCGACCCTGGACCCGACCGTCCGCCGCGCGGAGACGCCGAGCGGCAGGCTGTACACCCTGGCGGACACGGTCGGCTTCGTCCGGCACCTGCCCCACCACCTGGTCGAGGCGTTCCGCTCCACGATGGAGGAGGTCGGCGAGTCCGACCTGATCATCCACGTCGTGGACGGCTCGCACCCGACCCCGGAGGAGCAGCTCGCCGCCGTCCGCGAGGTGATCCGGGACGTCGGCGCGACCGCCGTCCCCGAGATCGTCGTCATCAACAAGGCGGACGCCGCCGACCCGCTCACGCTCCAGCGGCTGCTGCGGATCGAGAAGCGCTCCATCGCGGTCTCCGCGCGCACCGGCGAGGGCATCGCCGAACTGCTCGCACTGATCGACGACGAGCTGCCGAGGCCGTCCGTCGAGATCGAGGCGCTCGTGCCGTACACGCACGGCAAGCTGGTCGCCCGCGCCCACACCGAGGGCGAGGTGATCTCCGCCGAGCACCTCGCGGAGGGCACGCTGCTGAAGGCGCGGGTCAACGAGGAACTGGCCGCGGACCTCGCGCCGTACACCCCGGCGCAGGCGCTCTGACGCGGATACGACGAAGCGCCGCCCCCGTTGTGCGAGGGGGCGGCGCTTCGCTGCGTCACTGGCCTGCGGTCTTCTTGCTGACCGACTCGTACACGCCCCGCGCGACCTCGCCGAGGTGCGGCCCCGCGAGCCAGCCCGAGGTGGCCGGGCCGATCGACGTGTTGGAGACCAGCGCGGGCTTGCCGTCCTTCCCCTTCGCGATCCAGCCGCCACCGGAGGAACCGCCGGTCATCGTGCAGCCGATCCGGTACATCGTCGGGTCCGCCGTCGACAGCGAGAGCCGCCCCGGCCTGTCCGCGCACTGGTACAGCTTCTGCCCGTCGAACGGCGCCGCCGCCGGGTAGCCGGTCGCCGTGATACCCGGCACCTTCGCGACCGCCGGAGCCGCGAAGTCCACCGGCAGCGCCCCGCCGACCGTCTCCTCCAGCGACTTTCCGGAGCCGCCCTTCTCCGGGGTGACGTGGATGACCGCGAAGTCGTACGCCGCGCCGTCGCCGCCCGTCGGGCCGCCCTGCGCGATCCACTGCTGAGAGGTCTGCGCCCAGTCGCCCCACCACACGCCGTAGGGGGCCACCTGCTCACGCGTCGCGGTCCGGAGCGCCGACGTCGGCATCGCGCTGTCGTTGTACGACGGGGCGAAGGCGATGTTGCGGTACCAGCCACCCTTCTTGCCGGCGTGCACGCAGTGGCCCGCCGTCCACACCAGGTTGGACTTGCCGGGGTGCGCCGGGTCCTGCACGACCGTCGCCGAGCAGACCATCGAGCCCTCGGGGGAGTCGAAGAACAACTTGCCCGCCTCGGGCACGTTCGCGTGGTACTTCGCCGCCACGGCCTTCGCGTCCACCGGCGCGGGCTCCGGGTCCGTCACACCCTGGTCTCCCGACAGGTCGCTGTCGTCCACGCCCCGGTCCGGGTCCTGGGCGTCCCGCATCCGGTCCCGGTCCCACAGGCCCTCGATGATCGGGTTGACGAAGTCCTGGGCCTCGCGCAGCCAGCCGTTCTTGTCCCAGTTCTTCCAGGCGCCGTTCTTCCACTTGTCGAGGTCGATGCCGTGCTGCTTGAGCCGGTCCAGGAGGTCGCTCGGGATCTGGACCTTCCCGCCGTCGGAGGCGGAGGCCGCGGCGGACGGCGAACCGCTCGCCTGGTCGTCGCCGTTGCACGCGGTGGCCGTGAGCGCGAGGACCGAGGCCATGGCGACCGCGGACAGCGCCGCCCGGTGCCTTCGACGAGCGGTGAACGGCGGCCGTATGGATGGCATGTCTGAACTCCCCCTGCTTTCTGCGTACTTGGAGCCGTGACGGGAGAAATCGGCCGCTCGGAGGGTGAGTTCGAGCCGATTGCGCGGTCACGTGGAACGGCAACACACGATATGCGCTCGCTGTGAGGGACTTCCGTGGGAACGGCAACGGTTTCGCTACGAGCTGCCTGAGCTGGGGACTTGGGTGGAGAAACGGTTCCGGTCAGGCGTCCCGGGGGTTCCGGGAGCCGGATGCCGTCCCCTTCGGCACAGGAGCGCATCGCGCCGCCGCGCCGATCTTCCGCGAGGCCGTAACCCGCCGGTCGGAGCGGGGTTGGTAGCGGTGGGGCCGGGCGGCCTCGGAGGCGGGGGCGCGTCCCCGGTCGAGGGGAAGGCAGGGAGCCGTGGGCGGGATCGGGGCGGGGGAGCGGGGGGACGGCAACGCCGGGGAGTACGGGCCCGGCGTGTACGAGGGGATCCTGCGGCGGC
>NZ_JBTYMC010000378.1:0-5703 GCF_054880855.1 Streptomyces sp. S6
GCCGCGCGGCGCCTGCACCAGGAGGACGCCGAGGCGAGCGCCCGCATGGCGGGGCACGGCCTCGCGCTCCTGGACGAGCTGCTGCCGGGCGGCGGGCACCGGATCCTCACCCACTGCAACACCGGTTCGCTGGTGTCCGGCGGGGAAGGGACGGCGTTCGCGGTCGCGCTGGCCGCGCACCGCGCGGGGCGGCTGCGCCGGCTGTGGGTCGACGAGACGCGTCCGCTGCTCCAGGGGGCCCGGCTCACGGCGTACGAGGCGGCGCGCAGCGGGATGGCGTACACGCTGCTCACGGACAACGCGGCGGGGTCGCTGTTCGCGGCCGGGGAGGTGGACGCCGTGCTGATCGGGGCGGACCGGATCGCGGCCGACGGGTCCGTTGCGAACAAGATCGGGAGCTATCCGCTGGCGGTCCTCGCGCGCTACCACCACGTGCCGTTCGTCGTGGTCGCCCCGGTGACGACCGTCGATCCGGAGACGCCGGACGGGGCGTCGATCGAGGTCGAGCAGCGGCCCGGGTACGAGGTGACCGAGGCCGTCTCCCCGCAGGCGCCGGTCGTCGGGGCGGGCGGCGGGGTGCCGGTGGCGCCGCTCGGCACGCAGGCGTACAACCCGGCGTTCGACGTGACGCCGCCCGAGCTGGTGACGGCGATCGTCACCGAGGAGGGCGCCGTCTCACCGGTGACCGCCGCGTCGCTCGCCGGGCTGTGCGCGAGGTCACGGCGGGTGATGGGCTGAGCGGCGCGGGGTGCTGTGCGCGGGGGCCGAGGGGGCCCGGGCAGACAGTGACCGCCTCCTGCGGCTATGGTCACGGGTCAGTGACCTGCCTCACCTGCGCGCCGGGCACCGTTATGAGAATGAGATGATGTCGTTTATGAAGGGACGAGTCCTTGTCGTCGACGACGACACCGCACTGGCCGAGATGCTCGGCATCGTGCTGCGTGGTGAGGGTTTTGAGCCGTCTTTCGTAGCCGACGGTGACAAGGCGCTGGCTGCTTTTCGGGAGGCCAAGCCGGATCTGGTGCTGCTGGATCTGATGCTGCCGGGCCGGGACGGGATCGAGGTGTGCCGGCTGATCCGGGCGGAGTCCGGGGTGCCGATCGTGATGCTCACGGCGAAGAGCGACACCGTCGACGTGGTGGTGGGCCTGGAGTCCGGGGCCGACGACTACATCGTCAAGCCGTTCAAGCCGAAGGAGCTGGTCGCGCGGATCCGGGCGCGGCTGCGGAGGTCCGAGGAGCCGGCGCCGGAGCAGTTGACGATAGGCGATCTGGTGATCGACGTCGCCGGGCACTCCGTGAAGCGGGACGGGCAGTCGATCGCGCTGACGCCGCTGGAGTTCGACCTGCTGGTGGCGCTCGCGCGCAAGCCGTGGCAGGTGTTCACCCGTGAGGTGCTCCTGGAGCAGGTGTGGGGTTACCGGCACGCCGCCGACACCCGCCTGGTCAACGTGCACGTCCAGCGGCTGCGCTCCAAGGTCGAGAAGGACCCGGAGCGGCCGGAGATCGTCGTGACCGTCCGCGGTGTCGGTTACAAGGCCGGGCCGAGCTGACATGTCCGGGGACAGCGCCGCGCCGGCGCCCGGCGGGTCCGGGGCCCGGCCGGAGCGGCCCGTTGCCCCGCAGAGCGGCCACAAGGGCCGTACAGCGTCCCGGGACCGCCTCGGGCGGCTCCTGGAGGGCGGGCTGCTCCAGGGCGGCGTACAGGGCAGCCCAGTGCTTCGGCTGGTGCTGCGCTGGGTGCGGCGGCCGTTGCTGCCGGTCATGCGGCTGTGGCGGCGCAACATCCAGCTCAAGGTCGTCGTCACCACCCTCCTGATGTCCCTCGGCGTCGTCCTGCTGCTCGGGTTCGTCGTCATCGGGCAGGTCCGCAACGGTCTGCTGGACGCCAAGGTGCGGGCCTCGCAGAGTCAGGCGACGGGCGGGTTCGCGGTCGCCAAGCAGCAGGCCGACTCGGAGGCCGCCGGGAACGGCGCTCCGGCCTCCTCGTCCACCGACCGTTCCGCGCAGAGCGTCAGCCCCTGGCTCAGCGGCCTCGTGTCGTCCCTGTCCAGCGGCGGCCAGGGCGCCTTCGACGTCGTCACGCTGCCCATCGGCGGTGGCGCGGGCGGGCCGGGGCCGCGTGCCTCCGGGGGCGTCAGCCCGACCGCGAGTGTGCCGGAGGCGCTCCGCACGCGGGTCAACGACAGCATGTCGGCCGCCCAGAGCTACACCCGGATCCGCTACGACAGCGGCAAGGAGTCGCAGCCCGCGCTGGTCATCGGCAAGCGGCTGAGCGACCCCAACGGCGCCGCCTACGAGCTGTACTACCTCTTCCCGCTCACCCAGGAGGAGAAGTCCCTCAGCCTCGTCAAGGGCACCCTGGCGACCGCCGGGCTCTTCGTCGTCGTCCTCCTGGGGGCGATCGCCTGGCTCGTCGTGCGGCAGGTCGTCACGCCCGTGCGGATGGCCGCCGGGATCGCCGAGCGGCTGTCCGCGGGGCGGTTGCAGGAGCGGATGAAGGTCACCGGGGAGGACGACATCGCGCGCCTGGGGGAGGCGTTCAACAAGATGGCGCAGAACCTCCAGCTGAAGATCCAGCAACTGGAGGACCTCTCGCGGATGCAGCGCCGGTTCGTGTCGGACGTGTCGCACGAACTGCGCACTCCCCTGACGACCGTGCGGATGGCCGCCGATGTCATCCACGACGCGCGCGTGGACTTCGATCCGATGACCGCGCGGTCGGCCGAACTCCTCGCCGACCAGTTGGACCGGTTCGAGACGCTGCTCGCCGATCTGCTGGAGATCAGCCGGTTCGACGCGGGCGCGGCGGCGCTGGAGGCGGAGCCGATAGACCTCCGGGAGGTCGTCCGGCGGGTCGTCGACGGGGCCGCGCCGCTGGCCGAGCGCAAGGGGACGGCCGTCCGGGTCGTCGGCGATCAGCAGCCGGTCGTCGCCGAGGCCGACGCGCGGCGCGTGGAGCGGGTGCTGCGGAATCTCGTCGTCAACGCCGTGGAGCACGGTGAGGGCAAGGACGTCGTCGTCAAGCTGGCCTCGGCCGGCGGGGCGGTCGCGATCGCCGTGCGCGACTACGGCGTCGGGCTGAAGCCGGGGGAGGCCACGCGCGTGTTCAGCCGGTTCTGGCGGGCCGATCCGGCACGCGCGCGTACCACCGGAGGAACGGGGCTCGGGCTGTCGATCGCCCTGGAGGACGCGCGCCTGCACGGCGGGTGGCTCCAGGCGTGGGGCGAGCCCGGGGGCGGCTCGCAGTTCCGGCTGACGCTGCCGAGGACGGCCGACGAGCCGCTGAGGGGGTCGCCGATACCGCTGGAGCCGAAGGACTCGCGCAGGAACCGCGGCGGTTCGGACGGCGCCTCTCGCGCGCGCGAGAAGAGCGCCACCGTTCCGGTGCAGCAGACCGGGGATCGCCTCCCGCGCATGGGAGGCGTCCTTCCCACGGCCGATCCGACGGCTCTCCCGGGCAGCGGTGCCCGGGTGGTGCCCCGCGCGGGGACGCCGGTTTCCGCGGACGTACGACGGGACGGCGCTGATGGTGCCTCCGGGGTTTCCGGTGCCCCCGGTGCTTCCGACGTTTCCGGTGTTTCCGGTGTTTCCGGTGTGGAAGGGGAGGCCGCTCGTGGGCGGTGAGGGGGGCGCGCGGCGCACGCCGGGGCGCACGGCGGCGTACGCGGTCTGCGGGGTCGTCCTGCTGGGCGGCTGTGCCTCGATGCCGGACCACGGTGATCTGCGCGGGGTGGAGTCCACGCCCCGGCAGGACACGCAGGTGCGGGTGTTCGCGATGCCGCCGCAGGAGGGGGCGTTGCCCGTGGTGATCGTCCAGGGCTTCCTCGAAGCGCTGACCAGTGACGATCCGACGTACGCGACGGCCCGGAAGTATCTCGTCGGCAAGGCCGCGAAGAACTGGGACCCCGAGAGCTCCACGACCGTCCTCGACGTGGCTCCCCGGGCGACGCCCGAGCGTTCCGGGGGGCGCGAGGAGGGTACGGACGTGTCGTTCACCCTCGACGGTACGCGCGTGGCCACCGTCGACCATGAGCAGTCGTACGCGCCCGCCGAGGGGAAGTACCTTCAGACGCTGCACCTCGTGAAGGACGACAAGGACCAGTGGCGCATCGACGACGTGCCCCAGGGCGTCGTCATGGGGCAGTCGGACTTCTCCCGCAACTACATGTCCGCCAACAAGTACTACTTCGCGTCCCGCGCGCGCGTGGGGACTCCTTCCGCCGCTGTCGCGGATCCGGTGTACGTCCGTAAGCGTGTCGATCCGACGACGCAGATGGTGCGCTCGCTGCTCGAAGGGCCCACCGCCTGGCTGCGGCCCGTTGTCCGGTCGGGCTTTCCCACCGGGACGCGCCTCGCGGACGACGCGGGGCCGCTGGCGCCGAACGATCAGAACAAGCTCACCGTGCCGCTCAACAGCAAGGCCCGAGGGGTCGGGCAGGCCAAGTGCGACGCGATGGCCGCGCAGATGCTGTTCACGCTCCAGAGCCTCACGCCGGCCGTCGAGGAGGTCGAACTACAGGCCGGTGGGCGGCGGTTGTGCTCGCTCACGGAGAGCCGGTCGGAGGGGGTCGCCGCGCGGGGCTCCGCCCATGGGCCCGAGCATCTGTACTTCATCGACGGCGAGCATCGGCTCCAGCGGATGAGCCTCGGCAGTGACGCCGTTCCGGAGTCCGTGCCCGGTGCGTTCGGGGACGGGGGCAAGGCGTTGCGGGCTGTGGCTGTCGCTCGCGATGAGCGTGAGGCCGCTGGGGTGACCCTTGACGGCAAGCAGTTGTACGTGACCTCGCTGTCGTCCGCCGGGCCGCTCGGCAATCCGTTGCTGACCAGTGCCGGGGCGACCGAGAAGGACCGGTTCATCACGCCCAGTTGGGATGCGCAGGGGGATCTGTGGGTCGCCGATCGCAACCCTGCCGCGCCTCGGCTCTACCTGCTCGGCAAGGGGGCGGACACGCCTGCCGTGGTGAACACTCCTGGGCTTGACGGGCGGATCAATGCGGTGAAGGTGGCCGCCGATGGGGTGCGGATCGCGCTTGTCGTCGAGTCCGGGGGGCGGCAGGCGTTGTTCGTGGGGCGGGTCGAGCGGGAGCGGCTCAGTGGGGGGCGGGAGGTGGTGTCCGTGCAGGAGCTGCGGTCCGCCACGCCTGAGTTGGAGCAGGTGACGGCTGTTTCGTGGGCCTCTGACAGTCGGCTCGTCGTGGTGGGGAAGGAGACGGGGGGTGTGGAGCAGGTGCAGTACGTGCAGTGTGATGGGTCGTTGCCGGACACCGGGGCGTTGCCCGGGCTGACGGAGGTGCAGAGCATTGCCGCGTCCGAGGACAGTGAGGCGCCGTTGTTCGCCACGTCCAAGGACGGGTTGTTGTGGTTGCCCGGGGGGAGTGGGTGGCGGACGTTGAAGCCGACGGCTTCGGTGGCGTTTTATCCGGGGTGAGGTGGGGTGAGCTGAGGTGGGGTGGGGGTTCGGTGTTGCTGGGGTTGTGGGGTGGGTGTGGGTTCGGTGGGGGCTGGGGTGTGGTCGGGTGCGGGTTGGTGGGTGGCTGGGGTGGGGGTGTTGTTGCTTGCCCGCGCTTGCGGGGTGCCGCTGCGCCCACCCGTGCCGCCCCTAGCGGCACGACTGCCCGCAGCTGGGGCGGGGAGGAGGGGCGGGGGTGTGGCTTGCCGGGGCGGGGCGGGGCGGGGCGGGGCGCACTTCGTGAAGGAACTC
>NZ_JBTYMC010000379.1:0-5663 GCF_054880855.1 Streptomyces sp. S6
GGCCACCCCGCCGCCCCGGCCCCCCGACCACCGCCCGTACCGCCCTGGACGAACTCCTCGCCGGCAACGCCCGTTACGCCGCGGGCCGCTCCAGCCACCCCCACGAGGACGGCCGCCTGCGCCGTACCCTCGCCGGTGGCCAGCACCCGTACGCGATCGTCCTCGGCTGCATCGACTCCCGCGTCCCGCCGGAGCTGATCTTCGACCAGGGCCTCGGCGACCTGCTCTGCATAAGGACGGCGGGCCCGGTGCTGGACGAGGCGGTCCTCGGCTCCGTCCAGTACGGCGTCACCGAACTCGGCATCCCCCTCGTCCTCGTCCTCGGCCACGAGCGCTGCGGCGCCATCGCCGCCACCCTCGACCACCTCCGCACCGGCGACGACGTCCCCGGCCACCTCGAACTCCTCGTCGAGGAGATCACCCCCGCCGCCCACCGCACCCGCGCCACCCCCGGCGACTGGGCCGAGCACACCATGACCGCCCACACCACCTGGGTCCGCGACGCCATCCGCACGGACCCGGCGTTCGCCGCCGCCCAGGTGACGGCCGCACGGTTCGACCTGGACACGGGCGTGGTGTCCCTCCTGCCGTGAACAACCCCGTGCCTCATCACGAACGACCCCGCAAAGAAGCGCGTCGATGAACCTCCCCCTCCCCACCCCCGCAGACCTCCGCACCCTCACCCACGAACCCCGCCGCAACCTCCTGTGCGGCCTGACCGTCGCCGTCGTCGCCCTCCCCCTCGCCCTCGGCTTCGGCGTCAGCTCCGGCCTCGGCGCCGCCTCCGGGCTGGCCACCGCGATCGTCGCCGGCGCCCTCGCCGCACTCTTCGGCGGCAGCGCCCGCCAGGTCTCCGGCCCGACCGGCGCCATGACCGTCGTCCTCGTCCCGATCGTCCACCACTACGGCGCCGACGGCGTCCTCACGGTCGGCCTCCTGGCAGGCCTCATCCTTCTCGCCCTCTCCTTCGCGAGGGCGGGTGCGGCCATGACCTACGTCCCCGCCCCCGTCATCGCCGGTTTCACCATCGGCATCGCCGCCGTCATCGCCCTCCAGCAGATCCCGAACGCCTTGGGGGTCCCTCTGCCGCAGGGCGAGCAGGTGGCCGTGGTGGCGGGGAGGGCGGTGGAGGAGTTCGGAGCACATCCGCACTGGGCCGCTCTGTTGCTGGCGGCGGGTTCGGCGGGGGTGGTGCTGGCGGGGGCGAGGTGGCGGCCGGGGGTGCCGTTCTCGCTGGTGGCGGTGGGGGTGGGGGTGGTGCTGCCGCTGGACGTGACGAGAATCGGCGCGCTGCCGTCGTCGCTGCCGACGCCGTCGCTGGCGTTCTTGAACGTGGCCGACATCCCGACGCTCCTGCCGTCGGCGGTAGCAGTAGCGGCCTTGGCCGCACTGGAGTCTCTACTCTCCGCATCGGTGGCGGACCGAATGTCTGCGAACCGGCGCGCGGAAGGGTCTTCTAGGGGCGCGGGGCTGTGTTCATCTGCGGCTCCGCCGCAGGGCGCGACCAGCCACAACGCACCCGCACCGAACCACGACCCCTCCAAAGAACTCTTCGGCCAGGCAATCGCCAACCTGGCCGCCCCCCTCTTCGGCGGCGTCCCCGCCACCGGCGCCATCGCCCGCACAGCGGTGAACGTCCGCACCGGCGCCACCTCCCGCCTGGCGGCCCTCACCCACGCGGTGATCCTCGCCGGCATCGTCACAGCGGCAGCCCCCTTGGTCGCCCGCATCCCCCTCTCCGCCCTCGCCGGTGTCCTCCTCGCGACAGCGATCCGCATGGTCGAGACGGGCCCGGTGCGGGAGATGGCCCGCGCCACCAAGGGCGACGCCCTCGTCCTCGTCCTCACCGCCGCCTCGACCCTCGCCCTGGACCTCGTCCGAGCCGTCCTCATCGGCCTGGCCGTCTCCGTCGTCCTCGCCCTGAAGGCCGCCGCGACGAACACCCGCCTCACCCCGGCCGCCTCGGACGAACTCCCCGGCGCCGAGTCGGTGAGCTTCCGCTACGACGGCCCCCTCCTGTTCGCCGGCGCCGACAGCCTGCGCCGCGCGCTGACGGACGTGGACGGGGTGAACGCGGTCGAGCTGAAGCTGTCGGGGCTGACGGCGGTGGACGCGACGGGGGCGCTGGCGCTGAAGGAGGCGGTGGGGGAGCTGCGCGGGAGGGGGGTGGACGTGCGCCTGAGCGACGTCGGCCCCGCACACCGCCGCACGCTGGAGTCCGTGGGCGTCCTCCCGGCGAGCCCCCGCCCGAAGACGGGGGATATCCCCCGTGCGGCGGGGGTTCCCGCTCCCTAGCCTGGTAGAGGCTTCAGGGTATTGAGGAGACGACGATGACAGCGGGCCGGGACACCGAACTGAAGAAGGAACTCGACGCGACGCTCCACGCGCGCCGGGAGCTGGGTGAGGAGTACGACTCGGCGCTGGTCGAGTCGTTCCTGGAGAAGGTGGACCAACGCATCGACGGCGCGGTGGACCGCAGGGTCCGCCGCCAGTTCGCCGAGCAACAGATGTCCGCCGCCCGAAGCACCCGCAACCCGGCTGCCGCCGACTCCTGGGGAGAACGCTTCGGCTTCGGCATCGTCACCCTCGTCCTAGCCATCCCCCTCTCCGCCATCGGCGTCGTCAACGCCGACCTCCCCGGCCTCCTCGTCACCTGGGCCGGCATCGTAGGCGTCAACGCGGCCCACGCCTTCCGCGCCACCCCGGCCCTACTGGACGCGATCAGGGGCCGCCGAGGGAAGAACGACGACGAGGACCGCTGGAAGGACTGACACAGTCCTGAGCCGAAGAAAAAAGCGAAGACGGCCGCAACCATCAATTGAGCACCCCGACGGCGAGCAACCACCTCCGCGAGAGCGGCGCCGGTTTAGGCGCAAAATACAGCGGGGACCGCCGCACCCCCGGTGAGGGGGGCGGGACGACGGCGGTCCCCGCGAGAGACGCGGGATGAACCCTGCGTCCTGGCGTCTGTGGAGGTCCGGGAGCCGCTCCGGAGGTCCGTGACGCCGTTCGGTTTGCCGGCCCGGCGGGGAGCCGCTCCCGCCTGCCGACACCCACTAATCTGCCGGACTCGTGTTAAGCGAGTGCTGCGCGGACGTGACGCGTTCGTACCACTTCCACGAAGTCCACCGATTCGGTGGACAAAGGGAAGTCCGACGGCCGCACCGGGGGTTCACCGCAGGTTTCCCCGCCGTGCACCCCCGCCGCCGCGCGTCTTACTTGCCGCCCTTGGCGAGGAACGCCAGCAGGTCCTGCCGACTGACGACCCCCTTCGGCTTCCCTTCGACCAGCACGATCGCCGCGTCCGCCACCCCCAGCACCGACATCAGGTCCGCGACGGGCTCCCCGGAGCCGACCTGCGGCAGCGGCGCGGACATGTGCTTCTCCAGCGGGTCGACGAGCGACGCCCGGTTGTTGAACAGCGCGTCCAGCAGCTCCCGCTCGACGACGGACCCGACGACCTCGGCGGCCATCACGTCCGGGTGCCCGGCCCCCGGCTTCACGACCGGCATCTGGGAGACGCCGTACTCCCGCAGCACCTCGATCGCCTCGCCGACGGTTTCCTCGGGGTGCATGTGCACGAGCGAGGGGATCGCCCCGTGCTCCTTGTCGTTCAGAACGTCGCTGACGCGCGCGCTCGGACCGTCGTCCTCAAGGAAGCCGTAGTCCGCCATCCACTCGTCGTTGAAGATTTTTGAAAGGTACCCGCGCCCGCTGTCCGGCAGCAGGACGACGACGACGTCGTCCGGGCCGAGCCCCTCGGCCACCCGCAGCGCCGCCACGACGGCCATCCCGCAGGACCCGCCGACCAGCAGCCCCTCCTCCTTCGCGAGGCGGCGGGTCATCTGGAAGGAGTCCTTGTCGGAGACGGCGACGATGTCGTCGGCGACCGTCCGGTCGTAGGCGGTCGGCCAGAAGTCCTCACCGACGCCCTCGACGAGGTACGGACGGCCGGAGCCGCCGGAGTACACCGAGCCCTCCGGGTCCGCGCCGATCACCTTGACCTTGCCGTCGCTGGCGTCCTTCAGGTACCGGCCGGTCCCGGAGATCGTGCCGCCCGTGCCGACGCCCGCGACGAAGTGCGTGATCTTCCCCTCCGTCTGCTCCCACAGCTCGGGGCCGGTGGAGTGGTAGTGGGAGAGGGGGTTGTTCGGGTTGGAGTACTGGTCCGGCTTCCACGCGCCCGGCGTCTCACGGACGAGGCGGTCGGAGACGTTGTAGTACGAGTCCGGGTGCTCCGGGTCGACGGCCGTGGGGCAGACGACGACCTCGGCGCCGTACGCCCGCAGCACGTTGATCTTGTCCAGGCTCACCTTGTCGGGGCACACGAAGATGCACTTGTACCCCTTCTGCTGGGCCACGATCGCCAGGCCCACACCGGTGTTCCCGCTGGTCGGCTCCACGATCGTGCCGCCCGGCTGAAGCGCCCCGCTCTCCTCGGCCGCCTCGATCATCCGCAGGGCGATGCGGTCCTTCACGCTGCCGCCGGGGTTGAAGTACTCGACCTTCGCGAGGACTGTCGCCTGGATGCCCTGGGTGACGCTGTTGAGCCTGAGCAGCGGGGTGTTGCCGACGAGGCTGATCATCGAGTCGTGGAATTGCACCGTTGTCTCCGGTTGCTTGCAAAAAACGTGGTCGTGATGGTTCCGCCAGCCTAAGGCTCGTTCACTCCCAGGGGAGATTGGCCGGTGGGGCGTACGGGGCAAGGAGAGGTTGTACGGCGACGAGGAGGTGGCGGCGGGGATGACCAGCATGTCCAGGGCACGAGTGGCCCGACGGATCGCGGCGGGCGCCGCGTACGGCGGTGGCGGAATCGGACTGGCCGGAGCGGCGGCCGTGGGGCTGCTGCTCGCGGAGGCGCAGTGGGCGCGGAGGCAGGTGGAGAACGGGGGGGCTGTGCGGGTGCCTCGGGCGGACGGGTTGTACGGGGCCGGGTATGCGGGTTCGGGCGCGGGCGCGGGCGCGGGTTCCGGTGACGAGCCGTTGCGGTTCGTTCTGCTCGGGGACTCCACCGCCGCCGGTCAGGGTGTGCACCGGGCCTCCCAGACGCCGGGTGCGCTGCTCGCGTCCGGCCTCGCCGCTGTCGCGGAGCGCCCCGTGCTGCTGCGCAACGTCTCCCACCCCGGCGCCCAGTCCGACGACCTCGACCGGCAGGTCGCCCTCGTCCTCGGCTCCGCCGAACAGGTGCCGGACATCTGCGTGATCATCGTCGGCGCGAACGACGTCACGCACCGCATGCCGGCGACGCGTTCCGTCCGTCACCTCTCCTCGGCGGTACGGCGGCTGCGGACGGCCGGTGCGGAGGTCGTCGTCGGCACGTGTCCCGACCTCGGGACGATCGAGCCGGTCGGGCAGCCGTTGCGCTGGCTGGCCCGCCGGGCGTCCCGCCAGTTGGCGGCGGCGCAGACGATCGGGGCGGTGGAGCAGGGGGGCCGGACGGTCTCGCTGGGGGATCTCCTCGGGCCCGAGTTCGAGGCGAATCCCCGTGAACTGTTCGGTCCCGACCACTACCACCCGTCCGCCGAGGGGTACGCGACCGCCGCCATGGCCGTCCTGCCCACTCTCTGCGCGGCCCTCGGCCTGTGGCCCGCCGAGGAGGAGCGGCCGGACGTCTCGCGCCGCGAGGGGTTCCTGCCGGTCGCCCGCGCGGCCGCGGAGGCGGC
>NZ_JBTYMC010000380.1:0-5650 GCF_054880855.1 Streptomyces sp. S6
CGGGCGCCGTGGTAGCCGGTGCGGGCGCGGGTGGCGAGGGCGCCGGCGAGGAGGGTCTGGCGGGCGGCGGTGCGCAGGGCGTCGTCGGTGTGCCAGGAGGCGGGTTCGTCGGGGACGTCGCGCCACCAGCGGATCTCGTCGCTGGGGACGGTGAGGCCGAGGAGGACTTCGCGTGCGGCGGGGGTCGCGGCGCGGGTGAGGGCGGTGAGGGCCTCGGTGAGGAGGTCGTCGCTGTCGGGGAAGGCGCGGCTCTCGGGGACGAGGAGGCTGGTGCCGGCGCCGGGTCCGGGCGGGGTCCAGCGGCCGTAGCGGCCGGGTGCGCCGCCGCGCCGCTGCCAGCCGTGGCGGCGCAGGAGGGCGGCGAGGACGGCGGGGTCGACGTCGGCGGGGTGGGGGGTGCGGTCCCAGCCGGGCGTCGGGTGGGGTCGTGCGGCGCGCGGGGGTTCGTCGAGCGGCCGGTGACTCATGGTCGTCCTCCCGTCCCGACCCGCGTCATGATCTCGCAGAGCGCCCGGTCGTCGAAGATGCGTGCGGTCGGTATGCGTACGGTGGTGCGGGTGCGGCCGGTGACCGGCTGGCCGGCGAGGTTGACCCAGTAGCAGCAGTGCCTGAGGTCGAGGCGGTCGTGTCCGGCGCGCAGCCAGTCGTCCTGGGCGCGGGGGACGATCATGACGACGAGGATCTTGTGCACCGAGACCGGGGTGCGGGCGAGTTTGCGCAGGTGGTCGTTGTCGAGGGTGAAGGGGAAGGTGCGGCCCGGCGGGTGGGGCGGGAGCTGGTAGGTCGCCTTGAGCTGGACCTTGATGGTGACCTCGTCGTCGACGGTGTGGCCGGGTGAGCCGTGGCTGACGTGCCAGTCGATGCCGTTGTCCGGGAACGGCTGGGAGAGTGAGCAGCCGGCCGCGGCGGCGACGGCGTGCAGATAGCCGACCTGCAAGGTCTCCATGCAGGCGGTGGTGGCGAGTGTGCCGCGATGGGGGCCCGTGCGTTCGGGCAGCAGCCCGCCCCGCTCGGGCTGCGCTATCGCCATGACCAACAGCCTTCCCCGTTTTGCGATTTCTTGGACCGGGCCGCTGAACTGGCAGGACCCGCACTCCTGTTGTGTCCTTCCGGCGTACGGCGCAAACAGCCCGGGTATCACCAAACAGGCAGAAGACGGCATGTCATCGGCCGTGCGTGAACGAGGGGTTGTGAGGATATGACGTGCTGGTACGAAGGTCCCCTCGCGGCCTTCGACACCGAGACGACAGGAGTGGACGTCGAGACCGACCGGATCGTGTCGGCCGCGCTCGTCGTGCAGGACGCCACCGGGACCCGGCCTCGGGTGACCCGCTGGCTGGTCAACCCGGGTGTGCCGGTGCCGAGTTCGGCGACGGCGGTGCACGGGCTGACGGAGGAGCACCTTCAGCGCAACGGCCGCTGGCCGGCGCCGGTGATGTACGAGATAGCCGAGCTGCTGGCCGAACAGGCGGCGGTGGGGCGGCCGTTGGTGGTGATGAACGCGCCGTTCGACCTGACGCTCCTGGACCGTGAGCTGCGCCGGCACCGGGCGTCGTCGCTGGGCGACCGGCTGGAGCAGACACCGCTGCGGGTCCTGGACCCCCGTGTCCTGGACAAGCACCTCGACCGCTACCGCAAGGGCCGCCGCACACTGACGGACCTGTGCGCGCACTACGAGGTGACCCTCGCGGAGGCGCACGACGCGGGCGCGGACGCGCTGGCCGCGCTGGAGGTCGTCCGCGCCGTCGGGCGCCGCTTCTCGGCCCGCCTCGAACGCCTCTCCCCCAGCGAGCTGCACAGCCTCCAGACCGGCTGGCACGCCGCCCAGGCGCGGGGCCTTCAGGCGTGGTTCGCGCGCAGCGGGCAGGAGGAGACGGTGGATCCGGCGTGGCCGCTGCGTCCGCCGAACCTGTCGGCGGCGGCATGAGAAAGGCCGGTCAGCTGAAGGCTGACCGGCCTTTTCCCGGTGGGCGATACTGGGTTCGAACCAGTGACCTCTTCGGTGTGAACGAAGCGCTCTCCCACTGAGCTAATCGCCCGGGAACGCACTGAACAATACAGGCCCTCCCGCCCATCCATCAAACCGCCCGCAGCCACCGCACCAGCCCACGCCGCCCGGCCCTCATCATCAGCCGGTGATTGGCCCGGAACACGGGTCTCCCGGGGACGGCGAGCACCCGCAGCAACGGCTTGTGCACCTCGACGACTTGCTCATACCGAGCGAGCGTGCCGCTGCCGCGAGCTTCGAGAGTCCACCGCGCCCATCCTTCGAGATCCCCGGTCATGGAGATCTCCAGCACCCTGGCGACCGGGTCGCGGCGGGTCTCCCGAGCGGTGAACTTCAGCTCGTAGGGCAGGGTGGCGCGGATGCGGACGATGCCGGTGGTGTCGTCGGTGGGGGTGACTGAGCGGACTTGGGGCCACCAGAGGGGGTAGTCCTCAGCACGTTCGAGGGCGGCGTAGACAACGGAGACGGGCGCGGGCAGATCCCAGAGGCTGCGGAATCGATAGCGAGTCCAATCCACAAGGGGCAAGTGTAGGTTTTCAGGGGCACGGGGCTGTATCGATTTGCGGCTACCGCCGCGTGGGCGCGACCAGCCACGACGGCGCCGCAGCTCCCCACTGCCCCCACCACCCCCTACGGCATCTTGTTCCCCAGAAGCGCCAGGTTCTCGATAGCCGCAAGCCCGTACAACGCAGTGTCGTTGGTGGACACCCAAGCCGCCTCGCTACCGGCAACCAACGCCGTAGGCCCGCTCACCCTCTCCGTCCTCCACGGCGCCGACTCCTTGTACCCGTCGGAGTTGTAGAACTTCTCCCAGGCCCGCTTGGCCAGCTTGTCGTCACCCGTCTTCACCGCGGCGTACGCGTCCAGCCTCGAATGCCCCTGGAACAGCAGCAACGTCCCGAAGTTGGACCCGTACCGCGCCGCCTGCTCCGCCTTGCTCGCGTTGAAGTACCGGCAGTAGTCGAGGTACGCCTCGTTGAACCGGGGCATGTCGACGAGGTGGATCAACTCGGCGCACAGTTCATTGAGCCCAAAGACGGCGGACAGGTGCGACACCCCGACGACCGGCGCAGCCGCCACCGCGAACCTCCCGGTGTCGAGGTCGTACAGCCCGCTCCCCTGCACGAACCCGTTCGGCTGGGCGGCGATGGTCTCCATGGTGGACAGCACCCGCGCCTTCGCCTTCTCCCACTTGGGCCCACGCCGCTCCCACTCGGTGAGCCACGCGGAGACGAGCCCGCTCCAGTCGGTGCCGAAGCCGATGGAGAGGGCGTGCCGGTCGGGGGTGTAGGGCTCGGTGCGGATCTTGCGGATGGGGTCGAGGACGAGGAACGTCTCGTCGGAGTCGACGTTCGCGTGCATGAGGTCGCCGACGCGTTCGTCGGCGGTGAGGAAGTAGTAGTAGCGCCGGTAGGTCGTGTTGGCGATCCGCTGCTGTTTCGCGCTGTCGGCGTAGTGCTGCACGCCGTGCCGCGTGCCGAGGCCGGCCCACTGGCCGAGGTGGTAGACGTCGACCTCCCCGGTGTGCCGGGTCATGGCCTCGGCGAACCGGAAGATGTCGGAGCGGCCGCTTCTGAGGTACGCGTACCAGAGCCAGAGGTCGGGTGACAGCTCGGAGTTGTCCCACGCGTACCCGCCGATGTCGTAGCGCCACTGGTGCCGGACGGTGTCGTAGGTGTGCATGATGTCGCCGTGGTCCCAGAAGCCGTACCAACGGCGTTGCTCCACCTGGTCCTTGTAGTAGGTGAAGAGGAAGTCGAGGTGGTCCTCGACCTTCGCCTTGGCCGGGGTGGAGCGGTCGGGCTCGGAGTACAGTCCCGGCCCGAAGACGCCCGCTTTGATCAACTGCTTGGGCGGGGCGGCGAGTTGGGGCAACACCCGGACCGCTTCGACCTGTTGGGCGAGGGCCTGCGGTGTGGGTGTGGACTCGTTGGCCCAGAAGAGGAGTTCGGAGGTGCGGGCGATGCCGTAGGGCGTGCCGAACCCGGGTTCGTAGTCCTCGTAGGTGATGTTGAGGCCTTCGAGCTGTTCGGGGAAGGTGTCCTGGCCCATGCCGTCGTGGTAGAAGCGCAGGTCCATGGGCTGGGCCTCGGGTGACCAGAGCCAGAGGGTGACCTCGGCCTCTTCGGTGTGGGCGGCGCGGATGTCGAGCTGGGAGGGGTGGCGTTCCCAGAAGTCCCGTAGCCCGAAGGAGAGTCCGCCGCTCGCGCCGCCGACGTACCCGAACCCGGAGGCCCGCCGGCCACCGCCCGCACCGATCCAGCCGTGCCCCTTCTTGGTGCGTTTGCGGAGGGTGAAGCCGTCGGCGGAGAGCTGGGAGAGGGTGTAGTCGCCCCACTCGGGGATGTACTGGAGCCGGGTGGTCACCCGTTGGTCCCAGGTCGCCGGGTCGGGCAGCTTCTTCCCGGCGAACTGGGCTTCCTGGACGGCGGTTCCGGGGTCGCGGCGCAGTCCGGTGATGCCCTTGACGGCCTCGCGCAGCAGCCCGGTTCCCTCGCCGCCGATGCGGATGTGGCGGTCGTAGGACTGGTCGCGCATCGGGACCGTGAACCGGACGCCGAGGCCGCGGATGAAGTCGCCGCCGGCTTTGCCGGGTTCCTGGGTGCCGTCGTAGGTGATGGTGTGGACCATGCGGAAGGAGTCGGCGCCCGCGTAGAAGTAGAGCCGGATGGAGAAGGGCAGCCAACTCCGGCTTCCCTTGCGGTGTTTGCCGTCGATGCGGACCACCGCCCGTACGGGGCCCGCCTGTTCGACGGTGACCGACGCTATGGCACCCTCGAAGCGTTCGGTCTTGACGGTGCCCTGGTCCTCGTCCTCGATCTCGGGCTGGCGGATGAGGACGAGGCGGCCGTTCCTGGCGATCTCGGTGGAGCCCCGGGTGACCGACTTGATGATCGTCGCGCCCGATTTTCCTATGCTCACCGCTATGACACCCGTCGACACGTCGATGGTGCCGCCGCTCTTGTCGACGGTGACCTTCTTGCCGGGCGCGGCCGGGGTACCGGGGGTGAGGGTGAGTTTGCCGTCGCCCGAACTGACCGCGTGTGCGGTCCACTTGAGGGATCCGTCGGGCCAGTAGGCGATGGGCCAGGTCTGGACGGGGACGTCCTTGCCGGCGGCGTCGGTGACGGCGAAGGTCTGGTCCTCGCGGAAGGCGCCCATCGGCCAGGGCACGCCGAGGGTGGCGCCGGGGGCGGCGCCGAGGCCGCCGTCCTCCAGCCAGTCCAGGGTGACCGGGTCGCCGTCGCCGCTCTCGGCGCGCGGCGTGGCGGAGGCGCTGTTCGCTCCCAGGGCCCAGCCGAGCTGTGCGGCGGCGCCTGCGACCGCGGCGGCCTTGAGGAGGGATCTGCGGGGAAGGGGGGACATGGCCGTTCCTTTCCGTGCGGGGAAGCTGGTCAGGGCATGACAGAGGAGGGGGTGGCACCGCCGGTCTCAAGTGGGCGTCACCGGCGCCGGTGGCGCTCCTCCACCGCGAGTGCGGCGGCCACGACGGCTCCGAGGACGGGGGCCGCGAGGGGTGCGACGAACCAGCCGGACATCGCGACGACGGCGAGTCCGGTGACGACGAGGAAGGAGCCGGCCGGGTCGAGGACCGTGCGGCGGCCGGCGTCGGCGAGGAGGGTGCGCCAGGAGTCGCCCGGC
>NZ_JBTYMC010000381.1:0-5644 GCF_054880855.1 Streptomyces sp. S6
GACCCCGCGCCGGGCCTCCTCCAGCGCGGCCCGCGCCGCCTCCTCCCGCCGGCGTGCCGTCTCCAGGGCGCCGACGGCGTCGTACAGGGCCCTCGGCCACAGGTCCGCCGTCCCACCGCCCGCCCGGTGCGCGGCGAGCCGGGCGCCGACCCGGTCCAGGACGCCCTTGCGGAGGTCCGCCGCGCGGTGGTCCAGGAGGAGGTGGCGGGCGGCCGGGTCGACGCGGTGCTCGGGGCCGACTCTGAGGGTGACCAGGTCGGCGGGGAGGCGGGTGAGGACGTTGTCGACGGCCGTGTTGCTGTGGGCGGTGAGGAGGACGCGCTCGCCGGACTGGGCTGCCCGGCGGGCGAGTTGGGTGATGACGGTGGTCTTTCCGGTGCCGGGCGGGCCGATGACCGTGGCGAGGTCGGGGGTGGTGAGCGCGGTGTGGAGGGCGGCGCGCTGCCAGTCGTCGAGGGTGGACTCCTGGTGGGCAGTCGTGTCTTTCGCGGCGGCTCCGGGGGCCCGGGTGCCCGCGAGGATCGGCAGGAGGTGGGGGTTGCGGGTGTGGCCGTCGCGCAGGGCGGCGAGGGCGTCGGTGCGGCGGGCGTGGACGGTCGTGTTCTCGACGCGCTCCAACTCGCCCTGCTTCGGGAGGTGTTCCCAGTCGACGGGGCGGTCCAGGGCCAGCGTGAGGCGGGCGCCGCGCTGGTCGACCGCCACCACCTGGCCGCGCAGGGCGGGTTCGCCGCCGACCCTGAGGACCTCGTCCTCGACGGGGAGGCGACGACCGTGCAGCACGAACGTGTACGTCCCCCGGCGGGCCGTCGGCTGGACGTCCCGGTAGGTGAACGGCCGCTGCGCCGCCGCCCGTTCGCGGTGCAGCTCGTGCTCCGTGTCGACGGCCTTCGTCAGCAGGTCCAGGTGGCGGGCCTCGCGGTCGTCCGGGTCCCGGTGCCCCTTCGTCGCGGTCTCCTTGCGCAGCAGGTCCCACTCGGCGGCCAGGTGGTCCCAGTGGGTGTCCGCGTGGCCCGGGGCCGCGTCGTGCGTGTGGCGGACCGTCCACGCGGTGGGGCGCAGGAGGAGGCAGCCGCGGGCCAGGCGGTGGTGGTCGTCGAAGCGCAGCGCGGTGACCGCGCGGACCTGGTAGCTGCGGGCGTCCGGCGCCGGCACGAGCAGCGCCAGCCAGCCTCTGCCGTACAGCGCGAGCGCCTGTTGCCGGCGGCCCGGTGGCGGGAACACCGCGGGGACGGTGTCGCGTGCGGCGAGGTCCTCCTCCAACTCCTCGACGCTGCCGGGGAGATGGGGGTGGTCCCGGCGGAGGCGGACGAGGAGGCCGTCGAGGGAGCGGGCGGGGACCAGGACCAGGGGGGTGGGGAGGTCGAGGGTGCGGGTCAGCATGAGGCGGGGTTCTCGGTCGTAGGGGTGGCGTCCTCGCGGGGAGGCACTCCGGGTGGCAGGCCGGCCGGCCGGGCGTAGGGACGGGCGTACCGGCGGGCGAAGGCGTTCTCCCCGCCGGCCGAAGCGATCCGGCGCAGGTGCGCGGCTAGTTCGGGGGCGGTGGGACGGGCGGCGGGGTCGAGGACGAGGGCGGCGCGCAGCAGGTCGTCCAGTGCGGCGGGGGCGGCCGGGAGACAGGTCCGCAGCGGCAGCACCCACACCGGGTCGGGGGGTGCGCCGGTGAGCAGGCGGTAGGCCAGGGCCGCCAGTTGACGGACGTCGGCGGGCGGGCCGACGAGGCCGGGACGGTATGAAGCGTACTCCTGTTCGGGTGCGCGGTATCCCGCGTGTCCCTCGCCGGGTTCCGGCTTCCGGAAGGCCGCTCCGAGGTCCCTCAGCCACAGCGAGGTGTCCCACAGGAGGACGGTCTGCGGCGCCAGGCAGCGGTGCGCGTACCCCTCCCGGTGCAGGACGCCGAGGGATTCGGCGAGAGCCGCGCAGGCCAGCAGGGTGGTGCGCAGCGTACCGCCGGACACGGGTGCCGTCGTCCACACCTCGCCCACGGCGACCGCCGGCCTCCTGTCCGGTACGGGCCAGCGCAGGGCGAGCAGTGCGACGTCCCCCTTCATCTCGTAGCTGTGGGCCTCGGGCAGCCGGTGCGGCCGGCCGGTCCCCGACTCCAGGAAGTCGAACTCCCGCCGCAGCGCCTCCCGTCGGTCCCCCGGAGTACCGATCCGCCGCAGCCACACGAGTTCCGGCTGCCGCCGGACACTCGGAGCCACCCGCCGCGCCCTCCCCCAGCACTCACCCTCCTCCCCCACCCCCACCAGCCCGTCCTCCAGGAGGTACTCCGCCGCGCAGACCTCCACCACGGCACCGGCCCGCCACCCCCTCGGCACCTTCGGCGGCATCTCGACGACCTCGGGCACGGCCGTCTCCTCCTCGTCGTCCGCCGAGCACACCGACTCCCGGACCACCGCCAGCGCGAACGCCGCCGCATGGGCCGCCGCCGTCCGGCGCCCGCCGTCCGTACGGTCGTCGATGCCGCGCACGGTCACCGAAGGCCAGGTCCGGTTCAAGAACGCAGCCTCGGCGACCCCGGCGCTCTCGGTGTCGAGGGCCACGGCGTCCTCGTAGTGCAGGCGCAGCCGCTCGCGCAGGGCGGACCGGTCTCCCTCGATCGCCTGTTCCCCGGCGGCGACGGGCCTGAAGTGGACGGCCGGTGCGCCAGGCTTGCGGCGCAGGCGGCGGCGTGCGGCGGCGGCCGTCTGCCGCACCTCGTGGGAGAGTCGCCAGGTCTCGGGCCGGGCGTGGAAGCCGCCGTCGGTGACTTTCCCGGCGTGCACCCCGTACACCTTGGTGGCGACGACGACGTCCCCCACGGCCACGTCTCCCGTGAGCCGTCCGGCGGTACCCACGAACATCACCAGTCCGGGCCGGAACCGTTTCACGGCGTGCGTCACGACGACCGCCGCTCCCCCGTTCCCCTCGCCGATCTCCGCGAGGGCGACCCGCCAGGGGGTGCCGTCGATCCAGCCCAGCCGGTAGACGGTTCCCATGTCGTCGCGGGTCGTACTCTCCGGGTCTCCCGACAACAGCCTTTCCACCGCGTCGAATTCGACGTCCGACGCGGTGAGAACGACGACCGTGGGGCCGCCGTCCCCCTTTTTCCGCGCTTCACGCACGCGTGCACTCCCTCACCCCGACCGTTCTCCCGGCCACCTTAGCGATGCAGGCGCGGCGGTCAGGAGGAATTCGACAATCCCCGGAGCACACCGGAATTCGAACGATTATCACCGTGCGGCGTTCGGCCGGTGTCCGCAATTCCGGAAGGCGAGTTCGGCCGGCCGGGCCTCCCGGAGATCCTTCCGCGATCCTTCCGCGAGGCGGAAGTTCCCTTGCCGCCCCCGCACCCCCTGAAGACGATGACGGCAGGACCGAGAGACGGGAACCCCGATGCCGCACATCACCGCCTTCGCCAGGAACCAGTGGTATGTCATCGCCTACAGCAACGAAGTCGGCCGCGAGCTCCTGGGCCGGACCGTGCTGGGTGAGCCGATCGTGCTGTACCGCACGGAGGGCGACGGCACCCCGGTGGCGCTGCACGACCGCTGTGTGCACCGGCGTTTCCCGCTGTCGGAGAGCGGCCTCGACGGCGACCGGATCGTGTGCGGCTACCACGGCTTCACCTACGACACGTCCGGCGCCTGTGTGTACGTGCCGGGCCAGAAACGCGTCCCGCGCACGGCGCGTGTCGCCTCCTACCCGGTGGTCGAGCAGGACTCGCTGATCTGGGTGTGGATCGGCGACCCGGCGCTGGCCGACCGGGCGGCGATCCCGCGCGCCCGCCACCTCGACTCCCCGGGCTGGACGACCGTCCGCGGGATGGAGCCGATAGACGCCGACTACGGGCTGCTGGTGGACAACCTGCTCGACCTCTCGCACGAGACGTATCTGCACGGCGGCTACATCGGCACCCCCGAGGTCGCGGAGACCCCGATCACCACGGAGGTCGACGAGGGCGCCGGGATCGTCCGGGTCAGCCGGCACATGGACGACGCCGAGTGCCCGCCGTTCTACGCCCGTTCGACCGGCATCACGGGGCGGATCACGCGCTGGCAGGACATCGAGTACCACGCGCCGTGCCTCTACCTCCTGCACAGCAGGATCGCCCCGGTGGGTGTGGTGCCGGAGGCCGACGGGAGCGATCCGAACGGCTTCCACACCGAGATCACGTACGCGATCACCCCGTCCGGCGACGGCAAGGTGTACGACTTCTGGATGGTCTCGCGGGACTGGGCGACGGACGACGAGGAGGTCAGCGGGTTCCTGCGGGGCAACAACCACACGGTGGTCATGCAGGACGTCGACGCCCTCAACCTCCTTCAGCGCACGCTGGGTTCGGAGCGCGAGGGGTACCAGGAGCTGAGCATCAACATCGACACCGGCGGCCTCGCGGCCCGCCGCATCCTGGCCCGGCTGGTCGAGGAGGGCGACAAGCCGGTGGAGCGGGCGCTGTGACCGGCGAGGTCTACCGCGTGGACTGGCTCCCCGGCACGGACGTCCTGCACGGCACCTGCCACTGCGGCCGGGAGCACACCGCGCAGGACCCGGTGCAGATGTGGGAGTGGATGCTGGCGCACCCGCGCGGGCACGAGACGAAGGACGGCGAGTGAACGCGTACGACGACGAGCTGACGGTCCATCACATCGGCGCCCCCGCCGAGGGGGTGCGCCTGCTGTCCCTGCGCCACCCCCTCGGCGAACCGCTGCCCGCGTGGGAGCCCGGCGCGCACGTCGACCTCCTGCTCGCGCCCGGTCTGGAGCGGCAGTACTCGCTGTGCGGTGACCCGGCGGACCTCCGCGAGTGGCGGGTCGCGGTGCTGCGGGAGCCGGACGGGCGGGGCGGATCGGACTTCGTGCACCGGGAGTTGGCGGTGGGCGACAAGGTGCGGGTACGCGGGCCGCGCAACAACTTCCCGCTGCTGCCCGCGCCGCGCTACCGCTTCGTCGCCGGCGGGATCGGGATCACCCCGCTGCTGCCGATGCTGGCCGCCGCCGAGGCGTCGGGCGCGCAGTGGACGCTGCTGTACGGCGGGCGTTCACGGCGGTCGATGGCGTTCACCGGTGAACTCGGCCGGTACGGGGGGCGGGTGACCGTCGCTCCGCAGGACGAGACCGGGGGGCTGCTCGAACTCGGGCCGGTGCTCGACGAGTTGCCCGAGGACACCCTCGTCTACTGCTGCGGGCCGGGCCCGTTGCTGGACGCGGTGGAGAGCCGGTGCCCGTCGGGGGTGCTGCACGTCGAGCGGTTCCGGCCCAAGGAACAGGGCCAGGACGCCGCGGACACCCGGGAGTTCGACGTCGTCCTGGAGCGCAGCGGCCTCACCGTCACCGTCCCGCAGGACACGTCCGTGCTCGACGCGGTGCGGGCCGCCGGTGTCGACGTGCTGTTCTCGTGCACCGAGGGGACGTGCGGGACCTGTGAGACGGACGTCCTCGACGGGGAGGTCGACCACCGGGACTCCGTCCTCACCCAGGAGGAGCGGGAGGCCGGGGAGACGATGATGATCTGTGTGTCGAGATGCCGGGGGAAGAAGCTGGTACTGGACCTCTGAGCCCCTCCCCCCGCCCTCACCCCTCCGTCGAGGGAACCACCGTGAGGTGCCCCCCGGCACGCCTGCCCGCCCGTGCCGCGCCACGCCGCGCCGTGTGCTGCGGGCGGG
>NZ_JBTYMC010000382.1:0-5632 GCF_054880855.1 Streptomyces sp. S6
GGAGGCGGCGGCCGAGGGCGTCGAACCACATCGAGGACGGGCCGGGGAGGATGCGGATGCCGTGGCCGGGCCAGATGGGGTTCCAGTTCTGGATGCCCTCGGTGTAGTGCCACATCCGGTCGCGGTTGACGAGCCGTACGCCCGCCTGCGCGCTGATGTCGAGCATGCGGCCGTCGACGTAGGCGGGGACGCCGGTGACCATCTCGGCGGGCGCGGTGCCGAGCCGTTCGGGCCAGTACCGGCGGACGGTGTCGTGGTCGGCGCCGATGCCGCCGGAGGTGACGATCACCGCCTGTGCGGTCAGCTCGAACTCCCCGACGGCGTCCCGGCTGGAGGCCACCCCGCGCGCGGAGTCGTCGGGTGCGAGGACCGTGCCGCGCACCCCTTTGGCGGTGCCGCCCTCGACGACCAGCGCGTCGACGCGGTGGCGGTGGTGGAAGGTGAGGAGCCCGTCCTTGGCGGCCTGCCTGGCGTACGTGACGAAGGGTTCGACGACTCCGGTGCCGGTGCCCCAGGCGACGTGGAAGCGGGGGACGGAGTTGCCGTGGCCGTCGGCGCGCAGGTCGCCGCGTTCGGCCCAGCCGACGGTGGGGACGAAGGAGATGCCGTGCCCGGCGAGCCAGGTCCGCTTCTCGCCGGCCGCCCACTCGACGTAGGCGCGCGCCCAGCGCACCGCCCAGGAGTCCTCGTCCTCGGTGCGGTCGAACCCGGCGCTGCCCTGCCAGTCGCTCCAGGCGAGGTCGAGGGAGTCCTTGATGCCGAGGCGGCGCTGTTCCGGGGAGTCGACGAGGAAGAGCCCGCCGAAGGACCAGTACGCCTGTCCGCCGAGGTTGGCGGCGTTCTCCTGGTCGACCAGGGCGACCCGGCGGCCCTGACGGTTGAGTTCGTGCGCGGCGACCAGCCCGGCGAGTCCGGCTCCGACGACGATCACGTCCGCGTCCATGACGCCCGTCCCTTCATCCGTTGGTGTCGCTGCCGTCCGTCAGCAGCGCGGTGAGCAGTTGTTTCAGCCAGGCGCGGGCGTGCTCGACGTCCTTGTCCAGCAGGAGTTGGGTGGTGACGCCGTCGTAGGCGGCGATGACCGCGTGGGCGGCGGCGGGGGCGGTGCCGAGGACCGGGGGGACGGGGGTCTCGGCGAGCCGGTCGGTGATGGCTCCGCGCAGGCGGGCGCGGTGGCCGAGGAGGCTCTCGGCGACGTCCGGGTCGCGGGCGGCGTGGACGAGGAAGTCGGTCTTGACGAGGAGCCAGTCGCGGTCGAGGAGGAGGACGTCGGTGACGCGGTCGACGGCGGCCGGTACGTCGAGCCCGGGGGCGTCCTGGGCGAGGGCTCCGGCGACCTGGTCGGCGATGAGGTCGGCGCGCTCGCGGTAGAGGGCGAAGAAGAGTTCGTCGAGGCTGTCGAAGTTGGAGTAGAAGGCGCCTCGGCTGTATCCGGCGGCGTCGCAGATCTCCTCGATGGAGACCCGGCCGAACCCTTTGGCGGCGAAGACGTCGAACGCGGCGGCCAGGAGCCTGGCGCGGGTGCGGACGCGGCGGCGGGTGACGCGCGGGGCGCCGGTGTCGTCGTCGGCCATGCCTCCTACCCCCTCTCGCACCCTTGTTCGCTCGTTCCATGCATCAACGTATCGGATACACCGGTGTATCGAACAGACTCTCGCCACATCTTCACCCGAACGGGTATTCGAATCCGGGCCGGCCGGTGGTGCGCCGGAGCCCTCGGAACCGGCCACCCCGCGACGGCGTCCGCCCGTTGATCTGCTTTGCTGTGGCTGATCGGCCCGGCCCTCACCCCCTCCCCCACAGGACCAGGACATGCAGGCAGACGTGCGGCAAGTCGCCGACGGGACGTATCTCGTCCACGGCAGCAACACCAACTGGATCATCCTCAGCGACGGCGACGCGGTCACGCTGGTCGACACCGGCTACCCCGGCGACCGCGAGGCGCTCCTCGCCTCCCTCGCGGCGGTCGGCAGCGCCCCGGAGGCGGTCGCGGCGGTGCTCGTCACCCACGCCCACGCCGACCATCTCGGCAGCGCGGAGTTCCTGCGGTCGGCGTACGGCACGCCGGTGTATCTGCACGAGGCGGAAGTGCCGCACGCGCGCCGGGAGTTCCTCCACCAGGTCACGGTCGGGGAGGTGCTGAGGAACGGGTGGCGGCCCGGTGTGCTGCCGTGGGCGGTGCACGCGATCCGCTCGGGCGGCACCGCGGACACCCGGGTGACCTCCCCGGAGACGTTCCCGGCGGCCGGCGCGCTGGATCTGCCGGGCCGTCCGGTGCCGGTGCACACGCCGGGGCACACGCTCGGCCACTGCGCCTACCACCTGCCCGGCACCGGCGTCGTGATCTCCGGGGACGCCCTGGTGAGCGGCCACCCGACGTCCCGCAGGAAGGGCCCGCAGCTCCTGCCCGACATGTTCCACCACGAGCGCGAACGCGCGGTGGCCTCCCTCGCGTTGTTCGAGGAGCTGGACGGAGACGTCGTCCTGCCGGGACACGGTCCGGTGCATCGGGGCGACATAGGCGATGCCGCACGTCACGCGCGCGAGATGGCCCATTAAGGTCAGGCCATGGCTTTGCAGATAAGTGCGACGACTCCGGAGCATCCGGCCCTCCTGCTGGAGCTGCCGTGGGACGTTCCGCTGGAGGAGTGGCCCGAGGAGGTTCTCGTTCCGCTGCCGCGCGGTATCTCGCGGCACGTCGTGCGCTACGCGCGCGCGGGGGACGAGGTCATCGCCGTGAAGGAGCTGGCCGAGCGGCCCGCCCTGCGCGAGTACGACATGCTGCGCGACCTGGCCCGGCTCGGTATCCCGGCGGTCGATCCCCTCGCCGTCGTGACGGGCCGCACGACCGAGGACGGCGAGCCCCTGGAGTCGGTGCTCGTGACCCGGCACCTAGGCGGCTCGCAGCCGTACCGGTCGATGTTCGAGACGACGATGCGTCCCGCGACGATGCACCGGCTGATGGACGCCCTGGCCGTCCTCCTGGTCCGGCTGCACCTCGCCGGGTTCGCGTGGGGCGACTGCTCCCTGTCCAACACCCTCTTCCGGCGCGACGCGGGCGCCTACGCGGCGTACCTGGTGGACGCCGAGACGGGCGACCTGCACCCCCAGTTGTCCAACGGGCAGCGGGAGTACGACGTCGACCTCGCGCGCGTCAACATCAGCGGCGAGCTGCTCGACCTGGAGGCGTCGGGCGCCCTGCACCCGTCGATCGACGCGATCGAGTTCGGCCAGGAGATCTTCCGGCGCTACGGCGAACTGTGGGAGGAGCTGACCCGCACCTCGGTGTACCCGGCGGGCAAGTACCACTTCATCGAGCGGCGTATCCGGCGGCTGAACGAACTCGGTTTCGACGTCGCCGAGATGCAGATCGAGCACTCCTCCAACGGCGACACGGTCACGTTCGTGCCGAAGGTCGTGGACGCCGGCCACCACCAGCGGCAGCTGCTGCGGCTGACGGGCCTGGACACGGAGGAGAACCAGGCCAGGCGGCTGCTGAGCGACCTGGAGTCCTGGATGGCCACCCAGGACGACTACGCCCCGGGCGACCCCCTGGCGGCCCGCCCGGAGGTGCTGGCGCACCGCTGGGTGCGGGACGTGTTCCGGCCGACCGTGCGCGAGGTGCCGCTGGAGCTGCGCGGCCAGATGGACCCGGCGGAGATCTACCACGAGCTGCTGGAGCACCGCTGGTACCTGTCCGAGCGCGCACAGCACGACATCGGGCTCGACACGGCCGTCGCGGACTACATCAAGAACATCCTGCCCAAGGCGCGGGAGACCCTGGAGCCGACGCTGCCGGAGTGAGCGTCAGCCGTGCGGCACCACGGCCACCGGGCAGGGCGCGTGGTGCAGCACGCCGTGGGCGACGGACCCGATCCGCGCGCCCACGGCCGTCCGCCGCGCCCGCCTGCCGACGACCACGAGCTGTGCCGTCTCCGCCGCCGCGAGGAGCACCTGTCCGGCGCTGCCCATCTCGATGTGCTCGACGACGGGCACCTTCGGGTACCGCTCCCGCCAGGGCCGGACGGCGTCGGCGAGGGCTTTGTGCTCGTACGGTTCGAGGCCGCCGGCGTCGTCGAGGAGCCGCAGCGAGCCGGGGCTGTAGGCGAACAGCGGGGGCAGGGTCCAGGCGCGGACGACGCGGACGCCCGCCCCGCGCGCGGCGGCCGTCTCGAACGCGAACCGCAGGGCGGCGGCGCTGTCCTCCGGCTCACCCTCCTGTCCCACGACGATGTCGCGCCCGGCGGCCTCGTGCGCCGCGTCGTCCCCGGCGCGCACCAGGACGACCGGGTGGGCCGCGTCGGCGACGGCCTGCTGTCCGACCGAGCCGAGCAGGAACCCGACGACCGCGCCGTGTCCGCGCGAGCCGAGCACGAGGAGGTCCTCGGCGCCGGTGAGCGTCTCGACGACCGGCCCTTCGACCGAGTCGGTGACGACGTCCAGCCCGGGATGGCGCCCGGCGATCTCCCGGGCGGCCTCCGTGACCGCGTCGCGGGCCCAGCCCTCCTGTGTCGCACGGTCCACCGCCGCCTCCGGGTGGACCTCCCAGGCGTGCACGATCCTCAGTGCCCTGTCTCGCCGTACGGCCTCGCGGGCCGCCCAGGACAAGGCGGCGAGGCTTGCGTCGGTGCCGTCGAAACCGGCCGTGATCGGGGCCGTCATGCGGTCGCCTCCCTCGGTCGTGGCCCGCGGCTGTCCGCGAGGCCGAGCGATCGTCGTCCTTCGACCCTACGATGGCCGCAGTCGACCGGGGCGGCACGCCCCCGGGACCTGACCGCACGGGGTGGGAGACACGTATGACACAGGCCGCCGAGACGGCGCGGACCGTCATCCTGACCGTCAAGAGAATGCCGGTGGTCGGGTGTTCCTCGTCAGGGATGGCGGGCAGGACGTCGAGGTGGAAGCCGGGGTACCCGAGGATCCAGCAGCGCGGCGGGGGTCTGTCAAACGAGTGGTGTAACCAGGGTGGCTGGGTGGGACCTGTCCTTCTGCTGCACGGCCGAAAAGTACTACTCCAAGCAGCTCTCGCCGCTCACCCTGTCCTACATCCACTTCGTGCTCAAGTCCGCCCTGGAGCACGCCGTGCGCGAGGAGGAGATCCCGCGCAACGTCGCTCGCAACGTCCGCACCGGCACACCTTGAAGTTTCCCCGTGATCTTGGACACTCGATGGTTATGCCGCGAGGGCGTGTTGATGCCGCTGCCTGGTCTCGGCTGGGGTGAGGTAGCCGAAGATCTTGTGTTTGCGCAGGCGGCGGCGGTTGTAGAAGGTCTCGATGAAGGTGAAGACCTCGGCGCGGGCGGTGGCCCGGTCGGGCCAGATCCGGGTGCCGATCTCCTCCTTGAGCAGGGCCCAGAAACTCTCCGCGGCGGCGTTGTCGAAACATGATCCAGTGCGTCCGCAGCTCTGCCGCAGACCCAACTCCTTTATCACATCCCGGAATTGGTTCGAGGTGTACTCGCTACCGCGATCGCTGTGGATCACGCAGCCCGGCTCCAGATTCCCCCGGCCGTGGGCCATGTCCAGGGCGTCCACGACGAGTTCGGCGCGGTGGTGATCGGCCATGGCATAGCCGACGACCTCGCGGGTGGCCAGGTCCAGCCAGCAGGCGAGGTAGAGCCAGCCCTCGGCC
>NZ_JBTYMC010000383.1:0-5608 GCF_054880855.1 Streptomyces sp. S6
AACGCGTCGCGGGCGGCGGCGACGGCGGCCTCGGCCTCGGCGGGGCCGCCCCGGGCGATCTCGCCGATCACGCCGCCGTCGATGGGCGAGTGGTCGGTGAACGTCTCGGCGGACGCGACGCGTTGACCGCCGATCCAGTGCCGGGTGTCGACCCGGACTCCGGCGACTGTGATGCTCATGCTCCTACCTCCGTGGACATTCCGGACTCCAGCAGCCGTCCGCCGTCCCACACCACGCCGACCTGCCGGTAGTACGCGGCGATCGGCTCGTGGATCTCCAGGCGGGCGAGTTCCTCGGTGGGCGCCTCGAACAGCTCCAACTCCGCTTCCCCCACCCAGGGTTGACCGCCCTCGAAGGAGGCGGCGCCGGACTCGATCAGCTCGTCGAGCGCCAGACCCTTGCCCTTCTCGATGGAGGGCAGCCAGCGGTGGTGGGCCATCGGGTGGCCGTTCACGAACCCGTTCGTCTCCGAGGGCTCCCGCAGCGTCACGACCGTCTGGGCGAGGCGCCGGTCGGCGGCGGCGAGGGTGGCGCCGAAGCGGGCACCCGCCTCGATGCGCGGGGCGGGACCGTAGGGGTGCGGGCGGGTCTGGTGGATCGAGCCGAGCTTCTTCGGGTAGCCCTGGTGCAGTCCCCGGGCGATCGCGAAGTCCTTGTCGACCCAGATGTACACGCACCGGGAGTACGTCCGGCCCTGGTACGAGCAGCGGACGACCGCGAAGGCCTCCTTGTACTGGGCGCGCACCGGGTCGAGGAGTTCCTCGCCGGAGGCCGAGCAGGACTGCCAGTCGGCCCAGATCAGCGCGACCGCACCGGGGTCCTCCTCGGCCAGCTCCAGGGAGTCGGGCAGCAGTTCGCGCACGCGCGCGGGGTCGGTGCGGTACTCGACAGTGAGCAGGTCGCCGGAGTAGCGCCAGGGCGGGGCGGGGATCAGCGACGAGGCTCCGCTCGCCGTCTTGGGGTGGAAGAATCCACGGACACTGCTCATGGCAGGGGTTCCTTACGCGGTGAGGGCGGGCTGGGCCAGCAGTTCGGCGCGGAAGCGGGCGGCCAGTGCGACGGTCTTGGGTCCGCCGAGCGCGACGACGCCGACGAGCCGGTCCGCCCGGTGGAAGCCGGCGAGGACGTCGCCGTCCGGGTCGCCCTCCAGGACGCGGACGTCGTCCCGGCCGAGCGCGGGGGCGCCGAACGACTGGAGCCGGAAGCCGTGCTGGTCGCTCCAGAAGGTGGGCAGCGGCGCGAAGGGTTCCCCTTCGGTGCCGGTGAGGGCGCGCGCCGCGTGTTTCGCCGTGTCGGTCGGGATGGACCAGTGCTCGACGCGGCGGGGTACACCGTCGTAGCGGGCGTTGGGGAAGCGGGCGACGTCACCGACCGCGACGACCTCGCGGCGCCCGCCGACTCTCAGATGTTCGTCGGTGAGGACGCCGTCGGTGAGGTCGAGGCCGTTGCCGTCGAGCCACTCCGTGTTGGCGATCGACCCCACGGACTCCACGACGACGTCGGCGGCCAGGACCGTCCCGTCGGACAGGGCCACGCCGGTGACCCGGTCGTTCCCCTCGAACCCGGTGACCCCGGCGCCGAGGGCGAAGCGGACACCCTCGCGTTCGTGGCGTTCGAGGAGGTTGACGGCGAGCAGGTCGCCGAGCGGGGCGACCATGGGCAGCGGCAGCGGGTCGACGACGGTGACCTCGGCGGCGCCGAGGGCGACAGCCGTGGCGGCGACCTCGCAGCCGATGAACCCGCCGCCGACGACGACCACACGCACACCGGGCTGGGTCAGTTCGGCGCGCAGCCCCTGGGCGTCGGCGAGGGTGCGTACGGTGTGGCGTCCGGCGAGGGGTCCTGGGCAGCGCAGGCGCCGGGGGCGCATCCCGGTGGCGACGACCAGCGCCCCGTAGGGCAGGAGCGTGCCGTCGTCGAGGGTGACGGTACGGCCGTCCAGGTCGGCGGCGGCGATGCGGGTGCCGAGGCGCCATTCGACGTCCGCGACGCTGGCGCGGGGGCGGAAGGCGAGGGACTCGAAGGACGCCTTGCCCGCGAGGACCTCCTTGGAGAGCGGGGGCCTGTTGTAGGGCATGTGGGGCTCGTCGCCGACGAGGGTGACGGGCCCGGTCCAGCCGGCGGCGCGGAGCTGTTCGGCGGCGCGCAGGCCGGCCATCGAAGCACCGGCGACGACTACGGGTGCGGTGGTGTCCACCGGGTCAGTCCTCGATCCGGATGGCCTGGAGGGGGCACACGTCGGCGGCCTCCTCGACCTCTTCGCGCAGTGCGTCCTCCGGGTCGGAGACGTAGGCCAGGCGTCCGGCGTCGTCGAAGGAGAAGACGTCGGGGGCCGCGAAGACGCACTGCCCGTGGTCCTGGCATTTGTTCATGTCGACGACGACCTTCATGGCCTGTCCTCCTTGAACTCGTTTGACTTCAAACAAGATAGGAACCGACGAGGGCGTGGTCAATAGCTATCCAGATGGATAAATTTCTATGACGAACCTCTTGTGCGGCAGCCACCCGCTCCCTACCGTTTGGCACCAAACAAAGCGATCCCCTTGAGGAGATTCCGGTGAGCGCTTTCGACCCCTCCCCCGTCCGGGACCACATGGAACGGCTCGCCGCCGAGGGCATCGACGTGGTCCGCGTGACCTATCCCGACCTCATCGGCACCGAGCGGGCCCGGGACGTCCTCCTGGACCACCTGCCGTCCGCCTGCGACCACGGCCTCGCCTTCTGCCGGGCCGTCTACCACACCAGCCCCCAGGGTGACGTCGTCGACGTCGCCGGAGGGCTGGACGCGGGGCTGCCCGACATCACCGTGCGCCCCGACCTCTCCACCCTCACCCCGCTCCCCTGGGAGCCCGGCGTCGCCACCTGCCTCGGGGACGTCACCGACCCGGCCACCGGACGGCCCGCCCCCGAGTCGCCGCGCGACCTGCTGCGGGCGGTCGTCGAGCGGTGCCGGGAACACGGGCTGCGGCCGGTGGTGGGCCCGGAGCTGGAGTACTTCCTGTGCGACCCGGCCCCGCAGAGCCCGGCCGGCTGGCGCCGCTACAGCGAGGCCGCCGGGGTCGTCTACACCGCCGGGCTGCGCGCCGACGGCGACAACCACCTCCTGCGCACCCTGCGCCTGCTGCACGCCCTGGACATCGGCGTCACCAGCGGGAACCACGAGTTCGACGGCTCGCAGTTCGAGATCAACCTGACCCACGCGGACGCCCTCACCGCCGCCGACCGCGCCTTCCGCTTCAAGGCCGCCGTCAAGGAACTCGCCCGCAAGGAGGGCCGTCTCGCCACCTTCATGGCGAAGCCGTTCAACGGCTCGGGCGGCTCCGGGTTCCACCTCCACCTGTCGTGTACCGGCGACTCCGGGGACAACGCCTTCGACGACCCGGCGGCCCCCTACGGCCTGTCGGCCACCGCCCGACACGCGATCGCCGGTGTCGTCGCGCACGCCCCCGCGCTGGCCGCCCTCGCCAACCCGACGGTCAACTCCTACAAGCGGTTCGGGCCCGACACCCTCGCGCCCTGGCTGATCGACTGGGGCCTCGACAACCGCAGCGCCATGGTCCGCATCCCCCCGGAGCGCGGCGCCGGCGCCCGACTCGAACTGCGCCTCGGCGACGCGAGCGCCAACCCGTACCTGCTGATCGCGGGCGCACTGGCCGCCGCCCTGCTCGGCGTCCTCGCCGGGGAGGAACCGCCGGCCCCGCTGGAGGGCTACGGCTACGACAGCACCAAGTCCCCCACCCTGCCGACGACCCTCCCGGCCGCGCTCGACGCCCTGGAGGCGGACACCGCGCTCACCGAGGTGCTCGGCAAGGACTTCACCGCCTCCTACCTCTCCTACAAGCGCGACGAGGTCGCACGCTTCCAACGGCACGTCACCGACTGGGAGTTCACCGAGTACGCCGACCACCTGTGACCCCGAGGAGCCCTGACCCCATGACCTCCCTTCCGCCCTTCCGGCCCGTCCCGCTCGCGGACGTCGACCTCGCGAACCTCGACCACTTCACCGACGGCACCACCCCCTGGGGGATGTTCCACACCCTCCGCCACGAGGACCCGGTCCACTGGCAGCCGGAGGACGCCCCGGGCTCCGGGTTCTGGGCGATCACCCGGCACGCCGACATCGCCCGCGTCGACCGTGACGCCGAGACGTTCACCTCGACGAAGTTCGTGAACCTCGAAGAGGTCGACGACGACCAGATCAAGAAGCGCGCCTCCATCCTGGAGCTCGACGGCGTCCGCCACCGCGCCCTGCGCTCCCTGCTGCAACGGCAGTTCGGGGCGGGCGTCATCAACAGCTACGCCGACTTCCTGCGCGGCCTGACCGCGACGACCCTCGACAACGCCCTCGCCAAGGGCACCTTCGACTTCGTCGAGGAGATCTCCGCCGACTTCCCCATCAACGTCCTCGCCCGCCTCCTCGACGTGCCCCCGGAGGACAACCGGCAGCTCATCGACTGGGGCAACCGAATCATCGGCAACACCGACCCCGACTACGCGGACGTGCTGCTGAACAGCGAGGAGAGCGAGAAGTACCGCGACCTGCCGTTCCGCTCCCCCGCCTCGCTGGAGGTCTTCGACTACGGCCGGGAACTGGCCCGGCAGCGGCGCGGCGGGGACGGCACCGATCTGGTGTCGAAGCTGGTGAACACCGTCCCGAGGGACGGCGTTCCGCTCTCGCCGCAGGACTTCGACAACTACTTCCTGCTGCTGGTCGTCGCCGGGAACGAGACCACCCGGCACACCATCAGCCACTCCATGCTGGCCCTCCTCCAGCACCCCGAGCAACTCGCCCGCCTCCAGGAGGACCCCTCCCTGATCCCGGTGGCCGTCGAGGAGTTCCTGCGCTGGGCCTCCCCCGTCTACCACTTCCGGCGCACCGCGACCCGGGACGTCGAACTCGGCGGCAAGCACATCAAGGAGGGCGACAAGGTCGTCATGTGGTTCGCCTCCGGCAACCGCGACGAGGAGGTCTTCGGCAACCCGTACGACTTCGACGTCGCCCGCGCCGACAACGACCACGTCACCTTCGGCAAGGGCAGCCCCCACCTGTGCCTGGGCAACCTGCTCGCCCGCACCGAGATCCGCATCATGTTCGAGGAGCTGATCCCGAGGCTCGCCGGCATCAGGCTCGCCGGGGACGTGCCGCGCGTGCGGTCCAACTTCGTCAACGGCATCAAGAAACTGCCGGTGGAGGTCACGCTCGCACATTGAGATGGTCCGCCGGAGTGACTATCGTCCCCGGGGTGACCGAACGTGTGATGCAGGAACCCACCCTGCTGGTACTGACAGCCCTCGCGGACGCCCCCCGGCACGGGTACGCCGTCGCCCAGGAGATCAAGACGATGACCGGCGGGCGGGTCTCGCTGCGGACGGGCGCCCTGTACGGGGCGCTCGACCGGCTGCTGGCGGACGGGCTGATCGACGTCGAGCGGGAGGAGGTCGTCGACGGGCGGGCCCGGCGGATCTTCACCCTGTCCCCGACCGGGCGGGAGCGGCTGAGTGATCCGTTCACGATTCTCAAGAAGGAGTGAGGACAGGTGCGTGCCGTCCTGCTGAAAGATTTCGGTCCTCCGGACCGGCTGACCGTGACCGAGGTACCCGACCCGCG